>JAFGAF010000223.1 GCA_016933815.1 Prolixibacteraceae bacterium | reverse complement strand
CCCAATTCGAAGAGCAAGGTTTTCGTTTCGACATGGGGCCATCGCTGTTTACCCTGCCCGCTTTGGTGTACGAACTGTTTACCCTGGCCGGGCGAAACCCCAAAAATTACCTCGATGTTGTTGAACTGCCCGTAACCTGCAACTATTTTTTCCCCGATGGCAAAAACATTAAAGCATGGAGCGACCACGACAGGTTCGTCAACGAAGTAGTTGAATCGGGCATTGAAAGGGATGTTATTGAAGATTATCTCGAAAAGCAATCGTTTTTATATACCCACACCAGCGACTTTTTCCTGTTCAACTCCATTCACAAAATATCTACCTATGTGGGCACGGCGGGTCAAAAAAGCCTGAAAGCACTTCACCGCCTCGATGCCTTTACCAGCATGCACGCGCGCAACGAAAAAACCTTTGGACAGCACCATCTTACCCAACTGTTCGACCGTTATGCCACCTACAACGGCAGCGATCCCTACCGCGCCCCGGCAACATTGAACATGATTGCCCACCTGGAGCACAACACGGGTGCATTTTTTCCCACCAACGGCATGTACGGAATAATTAATGCACTCACTAAACTGGCCCTTGAGCTGGGGGTTGAATTTCGGTTTAACGAAGGGGTGAAAACCATTACCACTTTCGGTAACGAGGTTACATCGGTAATTAGCGAAAAGCAAAGCTACACTGCCAATTTGGTTGTAAACAACACTGATGTTACTTACTTTTACCGCCACTTGCTGCCCAATAAAACCATGTACCAGAAACTGTCGAAACGCGAACGTTCATCGAGTGCGCTCATTTTTTACTGGGGGGTAAATTTGCAATCGGACCTCGATTTGCACAACATTCTTTTCAGTGCCGATTACAAAGCCGAGTTTAATGGCTTGTTCCGCACCAAAACCTTTGCCGACGATTTAACGATTTACATTTTCATCAGCAAAAAAGTTGTCGGAACCGATGCCCCTGTAGGCAAAGAGAATTGGTTTGTAATGGTGAATGCCCCCGAAAATGTGGGGCAAAACTGGGAAGAACAAACGGCCAAAGCCCGCAAAATAATTGTCGCAAAGATTGAAAAAATGATAGGAATAAACATCGAATCGAAGATTGAAACCGAGAAAGTAATCACGCCTGTCGATATTGAAGCTCGAACAGCCTCGGTAAACGGCTCGTTATACGGCCATAGCTCAAACAGTGCCATGGCTGCATTTTTGCGCCATCCTAACTTCAGCCATAAGTACAAAAATTTGTATTTTGTGGGCGGAAGCGTTCACCCCGGCGGAGGCATTCCACTGTGTTTAGCCTCGGCCAAAATTGTGGATGGGATGGTGGATTAGGCACCACTTCTCCATCCCCTCCATGGGAGAGGTTTTAAATAGTGCTGTAAATTCAAACAGATATCAGTTCAATCAAAAAGATCATAGTTCAGACAAATGAATAGAGAGAAAAAAATCATAGACAAGAAACCATTAATCCGCTCTTCCACAGCAGAATATTTAACGTTTATAGCAGCTACCGGAGAAGGCGGTGTAGAAGCCATTTATTCTGATGAAAATATTTGGCTATCACAAAAAATGATGGGAATACTCTACAATGTGAATGTAAGAACCATTAACGAACATCTTCAAAAGATATTTAAAGACAATGAATTACAATACGATTCAGTTATCCGGAATTTCCGGATAACTGCTTCAGATGGTAAAAACTATAATACACAGCACTACAATCTTTCGGCAATTATTGCAGTTGGCTACAAAGTAAATTCAGAGCGAGCTGTACAATTCAGAAAATGGGCAACACAAATCGTGCAAGAGTTTACCATAAAAGGTTTTGCAATGGATGACGAACGTCTTAAAAATGAAGGCACAATACTTGGAAAAAAATACTTTGAAGAACAGCTTCAACGAATAAGAGAAATCCGTTTGAGCGAACGAAAATTCTACCAAAAGATAACCGATATATACGTAACCGCGATTGACTATGATTTAACAGCAATGACAACCAAACGATTTTTTGCCACCGTACAAAACAAATTGCATTGGGCAATTCATGGGCAAACAGCAGCCGAAGTTATTGTAACCAGAGCAAACCATCAATCCGAAAACATGGGATTAACTACTTGGCAAGACGCTCCTAATGGGAAAATTCAGAAATTTGATGTAAGTGTTGCAAAAAACTATTTGTCTGAAAACGAGATGCAACAATTACAACGGTTGGTTTCTGCCTATTTGGATATAGCTGAAGATATGGCTATTAGGCAAATTCCAATGACTATGGAAGATTGGGAAACTCGATTGAATAAATTTATAGAAGCAACTGATAGAGAAATATTGCAAAATGCAGGCAAAGTAACTGCCGAAATAGCCAAAGCTCATGCAGAAAGTGAATTTGAAAAATATAGAATTATACAGGATCGATTATTTGAAAGTGATTTTGATAAAATCATCAAAAATCAACTTCCGCCTAAAATAAATTAAGATATGCCAAACCGTTTTGCTCATTATGTTTCAGCCTTAAGCGACAACAGTTTAAGGCAAGTGTTAAAAAGCATTATGGCAAAGCCAACGTTAAAAAGAATTTGCAAATTTGTTGATTCACAAAACAGACCAATGTCTTAATGACTATTGACTTAATGACTATTAACTTAATGACCAATGACTTAATGACTTTTTAAATATGAACAAACTGATAAATTACTTCAAAAACCTCGAAGCAAAGGAGGCCACCAAGTTTCTCATCATTTTTTACGTGGTGGGAACCACTGGCTTTTTAATACCGCAAACGCGATCGCTGTTCGAAATGCTCATTCCGCTTTCGTTGGCCATAAACCTGTTTATGCTTTTGTTGTTTCACCCGAAATACGACCGCAAACACCTTATATTTTTTGCATCGGTAATTGTTTTTACCATTGCAGTAGAAGCCATCGGGGTAAAAACGGGCATGCTGTTTGGCGAATACCATTACGGCAAATCGCTTTCGGTAAAGGTGTTCGAAACGCCCATACTCATTGGCTTTAACTGGTTAATGTTGAGCTACGGTGCTGTTTACCTGATCAGGACGAAACCTGCACTGCGTAAATTTGTGCCTTTGCTAACCGGCTTTTTAATGGTTGGCTACGACTACATTATGGAACCTGTTGCCATGAAAACCGACATGTGGAGCTGGGCTTTCAATACCATACCCGTTCAAAACTACATCATGTGGTTTGTGATAGCTGCAATTGTAGGCGCTGCGTTCGAGCTGTTTAACATCAATGCCAACAACCGCATTGCCGGTATCGTGTTCATTCTCCAACTCGTATTTTTTGCCATACTCAACTTGTTCTTACCATGATAAAAGCTTGTCACCATTGGTTTTACAAATACTTTTTCGATGTTTATACCCATCGGAAAATGAAGGCCAACTTCCATAAAGTTGAAGTTGCAGGCCAATGGGGCAAAAGCAACAAGGCAACACTGTTAATTGGCAACCACGTAAGCTGGTGGGATGGTTTTTGGGCAATTTACCTCAACAAGCATTTTATTGGCAAGCGCTTTCATGTTATGATGCTCGAAGAACAGCTTTCGATACGCAAACCGCTCTGCAAAGCAGGTGCATACTCAATTAATCCGGGCAGCCGTTCGGTAATCGACAGCATCAATTACACCGCTCAACT
>JAFGAF010000222.1 GCA_016933815.1 Prolixibacteraceae bacterium | reverse complement strand
TGGTAAGCCTCGATGTTAGGCCCATGTGGGATTTCTTAGGTGAGAACAACGGCCTTGGTTGGGGCTCTTCGTTCGGGATAAGGTATCTTTTTTGAAAAAAAATATAATCAGTTGCAAGCAGTTTACCGATCGGCTTTTTCGGTGAGCTGCTTGTTTTGTTTGGTATAAATATCGAGGGCTACAATCATTGCGGCAAAACCCCAAAATGGAATGGCTGCTTTGTCGGTATCCAAAAAGTTATTCAAAAAACCATGCAGGTAATAAGTCGATAAGGAAATAAGTGCCGAAAGCAGAATGGTTTTTATGCGTTTATCGTTGGTGCGCGAGTAGGCATTTATGCCGGTGTAAAATATTAAAATCAAAACAACAATAAACGACAACATGCCCGGCAACCCGGTTTGCGACAGGGCTCCCAGGTATTCGCTGTGTGCATTGCCGCCATCGGCGTAATTGGTGCTTATAATTGTGCGCTGGCTGGTAAGCTGGTACGGTGCGTATTTCATGGCATAAGTGCCTGGCCCCCATCCAAAAACCGGTCTTTCTTTAAAAAGCATAATGGCACAATGCCAGCGGTTAATCCGTTCGAGGTTCGAAGCATCGGTCGATATGTTGGTCATTGAACTAAGGTGTTCGGTAAGGTTGGCCGACGATTCGGTTGAGTTGTTTTCCAATTCGGTTAAAATCTGATCTTGAAAAGTGAAAATAATCAGAAACAGCGAAACACCAATTATGGCCAGCGTTTTGAATTTTATTTTCAACTTAATAATGAGCCATATTCCGGCTCCGGCAACCAGGCTGAGCCATGCTGCACGTGTGTAAGAAAAAATTTCGGCGGCAATAAAAAAAACTAAAAGTAGGGCAATCCATAAGCGATGCTTCAATTTTATCCATTTCGAAAAAGTAAAGCCAACCAAAAAGGGAATAAACATGGCCAGTACTGCTCCATACGAGGTGTGATCCTTAAAAAACGGGGTCATTACCCAGTGAGCTGCTTTTTGGTTAAAAATTCCGTGACCCGCTAAGCGAACAACGCTGTAAACAATTACCGGCACAAAAGCTATGGTGTAAAGCCATACAAAGCTTAGTATTTTTTGTTGGTTGCGGCCAAAAATGTAACTCAGCATAAAAAAGAAAATGAGCACATAAAGTATGGTAATGAAAGTGGCTTTAATTGAAACTACAGGTAACGAACTGGTTGTTGTGCTGATTACCATCCAGACCAGGTAAAAATACAGCGCAATTGAAACCGGATGTCGGGTAATGGCTTTGTCGAGACGGTTGCCACGTGCAAACGAAAGCAATATGAGCAGGAATAAACCGCCCAGGATTGGTTCGGTTGGAATGGCCATGTTGAACGATAAACCATAAATAAGTTTGTCGAGAGGTATTGAAAGCGGTGCCAATATTACACCGAGCCAAATTAGTTTTTCGTATGAATATATTGCGGTAAGGATAACAATTAATGCTAAAGGCAACAATATGCCCAGCATGGTTTCTTTTTTAAGCAGTAACCACGAGTTGAGCAGCACAAATGTTATCGAAAAGGCATAAAACAGCGAAAGCCTTAACCATTTGGCGGGTATATAATTATGTAGTCGGTTTAGATTCACGGAAATAATCGATCAACAATACAGTGATTACAGCAATAAAACCTGCGCCAAAAGCGGCCAGCAGAACAATGAGCCAACGAATTGGGTAGGCTTTTTTGTCGGCGGCATAAGGTTTTTCAACAATTTGGGTAAAGGTTACTTGCTTGTTGCCAAACATCATGTATTTATCGTAACGGCGCTGCAGGGTGTCGGCAGCAATTTCGTGAGTTATTATCAGCTCTTGGTATTTGCGAAGTTCACCGCCGTTTTCAACCAGTTGTTTCATGGCTTCCTGGGCAGGTCGTCGATCGCCACCACGTGCGGCTGCTTCCATTAACCCGAGGGTTGCACTTTCAACTTGTGCATCGTAATCAACCAAGCCGGTTTCAGTACGAATGTTTTCTACAATATTGAAAAGCGAGTCGAGCTCTTTGTTTTTACGGTCGAGGGCACGCTTGGCCATATCGGCCCATTCTAAATGAAGTTTGTTTTTTTCTTTCAGCACTGCATCGTTCAAAAAAGCAATCAGCGAATCAACCATTTGTGCAGCTCGGTTGGGATCAGCATCCATTACCGATATTTCAATCGACTCGAAATCGGTTTTTTTGTATTTGATATTTTTGTTGTATTCGTAAAGTATATAAGTTTTGAAGAGCTTGTCGTTGCGGTTAATTTTATAAACCTCATCGAGTTTGAAGGCGTCTATCAACCTGAATTTCAAGTCGACCGACATAAGAAACTCCAGCAAGTGTTCGCTTTCCGATTCTTCGCTTACCTCATCGATGTTCATTGGGTAAACGCGTGCTGTTGATTTAAATTTTGGCTCGATAAAACTTGGCCCCGAAATGATTGCAGAAACTACCACCGCCACAGCAACTATTGCCGAAATGTGGATCTTCCATTTCCATACAGATTCTAAAATCCGTTTGTTGTCGAAAAAGTTTTCCATAGATTATTTATCGTTAGTCTGTTTTGTACAACGATGTTTTTGTTTTTTTATTGTTCGGCTACAATCAGGAAATAATTCTTTTTTCCTTTTTGAACCAACAGGTATTTTTCGCCAATTAAAGCATCGGTTTTTATAATGCCTTCTAAGTCGGTAAATTTATCTTTGTTAATTGCCAGTCCATTGCCCTGTATTGTTCTGCGCAATTCGCCTTTCGAAGGGAAAACGGGAGCCATATCGGTAAGTAGATCCATTATGCCGGCACCTTGGTCGAAAGTGTTTTTGTTGACCATAAATTGTGGTACGCCTTCAAAAACTGCCAGAAAAGTGCGTTCGTCGAGTTTTTTTAATTGTTCGGCTGTTCCTTTGCCAAAAAGAATTTCTGAAGCCTCAATGGCTTTTTCAAGTTCTTCTTTTGAATGAACCATTGTTGTAACCTCGTCGGCAAGGCGTTTTTGCAAAAGGCGCAAATGCGGGCTTTGGCGGTGAGCAACAACAAGGTCTTCTACTTCTTGTTTACTGAGCAGGGTAAATATTTTGATGTATTTTTCGGCATCGTCGTCGGATGTGTTCAGCCAAAATTGGTAAAATTGATAAGGGCTGGTGCGTTCGGGGTCGAGCCACACGTTTCCGCTTTCGGTTTTTCCAAATTTACCGCCATCTGCTTTGGTAATAAGCGGGCAGGTGAGGGCATAAGCTTCGCCACCGGCAACGCGCCTGATCAGTTCGGTTCCTGTGGTAATGTTGCCCCATTGGTCCGATCCGCCCATTTGCAATTTGCAGTTGAGGTGTTGGTTGAGGTACAAAAAGTCGTAGCCTTGCACCAATTGGTAAGTAAATTCGGTAAACGAAAGCCCTTCGCGAGCATCGCCGCTCAAGCGTTTTTTTACCGAGTCCTTGGCCATCATGTAGTTAACGGTTATGTGTTTGCCAATGTCGCGAATGAATTCCAAAAAGGTGAAGCCCTTCATCCAGTCGTAATTGTTAACCATTAAGGCTTTGTTGGGTATGTCGCTGTTGAAATCGAGAAAGCGGCTGAGTTGGTTTTTAATGCATTCCTGGTTGTGGCGCAAAGTGGCTTCGTCGAGCAAATTGCGTTCGGCATTTTTCATCGAAGGGTCGCCAATCATACCGGTAGCGCCGCCTACAAGAACAATGGGCCTGTGGCCGGCAACTTGCAGGTGTTTCAACATCATTACACTAACCAAGTGGCCAATGTGCAACGAATCGGCCGTTGGGTCAATCCCAACATAAGCGGTAGTCATTTCTTTTTGTAGTTGTTCGTCGGTACCGGGCATCATGGTGTGAATCATGCCCCTCCACTGAAGTTCTTCGGTAAAATTCATATCCTGTTGACTATTTGTACAATTAGCAATTATGCCGTTCAACGTTATAAAACGGCGGCCAAAAGTACAAAAATATACAACGAAGTAAAAATGAAATATTAAGAATAAACGTTAAGGGCAATTAAAGGCGCTGTATTATGCTTGTTGCCCCGTTTTGTCTTCTTGTTTGTTTTCTTCGTCCTGCTTATCGCCATCGAAGAATTTTTTGTGTTCTTTAACTTCCTCAAAAAAGTTGTAAATAAAAGGAAAGGTGCTAATGACCACACCTTGCAGCGGTTGGTACAAAGCCGATTCTTCGACAGCCCTTTCGGGTAAAAACGGATAGTTTTCGTCGAGTTTTTGAAGCAATACCAATACAATACCAAGAATGAAAGCCGCTTTAATAAGGCCAAAGCCCAGTCCAAGCATGCGGTTAACAAAGTTTAGTTTGATGGTTTCGATAGCTTTTTCGACGGCTTTACCTATAAAAT
The DNA here is from genome assembly GCA_016933815.1 of Prolixibacteraceae bacterium. Taxonomy (GTDB): domain Bacteria; phylum Bacteroidota; class Bacteroidia; order Bacteroidales; family Prolixibacteraceae; genus Roseimarinus. Next base: position 10,031 of record JAFGAF010000222.1, on the reverse strand, counting down.
GTACCAAAACAATAATAAGAACAAATGTAACCACAAATGCAATAATGTGGATGTAATTGTTGTTGAGGCTCATTTTTTCTATCAAAAATGTTTCGGTCGCACCCGAAAATTCAATGGCACCCCATACTCCGCCAATTAATGCAATTAGCGATGTAACTTCGTAAATAAAACCTTTAGCAGCACCACTTATGGCCGATACTATTAATAAAATGATGATAATAATGTCGATGTAGTTCATGATTTTAAATTTTGGCTATTCACAAAAATAAGATTTATTCGTCAGTGCCGGTATCATACGAAAGAATTTTTTGTTATTTTGCGTCACTCATGAAAACCTAAACTGCTGTATGCGAATTTTTAACAAAAGTGTCGAAAAGTTATTTACTTCACGATACCGAAAGTACGAATATTTTAGCAAGTATCCGGTTGAACAACAGGAACAAGTGTTGTTCTCGTTGTTGAAAAAGGCCCGCAAAACCGAGTGGGGTAAAAAGTATAATTACAAGTCGATAAAATCGATTGCCGATTATGCCGAAAATGTTCCTTTAACCGATTACGAAATACTCAAAGCAGATATCAACCGAATGGTTGAAGGAGAAAAGAATATTCTGTGGCCCGGAGCAACTCGTTGGTTTGCAAAGTCATCAGGTACAACTAACGATAAAAGTAAGTTTATTCCAATTAGCAAAGATTCGCTCGAAAAATGCCACTATCGTGCCAGCCTCGATGTGTTTGCACATTATATACGCTGTAACCCCGATACAAAAATTCTGAAAGGTAAAAACCTTACCATAGGCGGTAGCCACAGGGTAAATCAGCTAAATAAAAGAGTGCGTACCGGCGATTTATCGGCAGTTTTACTGTACAACCTGCCCTTCCTTTCAAAATTCAGGAACACGCCCGGTGCCGAAATTGCTTTGATACCCGATTTTGAAGAGAAAATTGATAAAATTGCCGAGGCAACCATTAACGAGAATATAATCAGTTTTGCCGGAGTTCCATCGTGGTTTTTGGTGCTCATTAAAAAAGTACTCGAAAAAACCGGTAAAAACAATTTACTCGAAGTTTGGCCCAATCTCGAAGTGTTTGTTCACGGAGGCATCAACTTCGAGCCTTATCGCGAGCAGTACGAAAAGCTCATTCCAAGCCCCAAAATGCGTTATATGAATACTTACAACGCTTCGGAAGGCTTTTTTGGTTTGCAAAACGATTTATCGTCGAACGATTTTATTCTGATGCTCGACAACGGGATTTATTACGAATTTATCCCAATGGACGACTTTTTTAAAGACGATCGGAAGGCTATTCCCTTGAGCGAAGTTAAAACCGGTGTGAATTATGCAATGGTAATTTCGACCAATGGCGGCCTTTGGCGATACATCATTGGCGATACCGTTCAGTTTACTTCAACATATCCGTTCAAATTTATTATTACCGGCCGCACAAAACATTTTATAAATGCATTTGGCGAAGAACTGATTGTTGATAATGCAGTAAAGGGGCTTCAGGATGCTTGTCAGAAAACCGGTGCCATTATTAGCGAATTTACTGCAGGCCCCGTGTTCATGGATGCAAGCCACAAAGGTCGTCACCAATGGATCATTGAGTTTGAAAAAGAACCAGAAAACCTCGAAGACTTCGCCCAAAAGCTCGATTTGGCATTGCAGTCGCTAAACTCCGATTACGAAGCTAAAAGGTACAAGAACTTAACGCTTACTCAGCTCGAAATTATTAATGCCCCGCAAGGTACTTTCTACCAATGGATGAAACAACGCGGAAAAGTAGGCGGACAAAACAAAATTCCACGCTTATCGAACAACAGAGACTTTTTAGATCCAATTTTAGAATTGCTCCAAAAATAGTCTTGTAATTATTTGTTTTATTGATGCTTATAAAAAGTTGTTTAAATTGAACAACTAAAACCAACAACCATTCTTTTGATTTATTACCTTAGTGGCTGAAAAAATCAATAACAATTTATCGACATGCACATAGCCATAGCCGGAAATATTGGTGCTGGTAAAACTACCCTTACCACGCTGCTCGCAAAACATTATGGTTGGATACCAAACTACGAAACAGTTGACGATAACCCATATCTGAACGACTTTTATAACGACATGCAACGTTGGTCGTTTAACTTGCAAATATTCTTCTTGAACAGCAGGTTCAAGCAGGTTGTCGATATTCGCAAATCGGGTAAAACCGTTATTCAGGATCGTACCATTTACGAAGATGCCGAAATTTTTGCACCAAACCTGCACGACATGGGGCTGATGTCAACCCGCGACTTCGAAAACTACCGGGCCTTGTTCAGGCTTATGGTCGATTTAATCAATCCACCCGATTTGCTGATCTATCTTCGGGCTTCGGTGCCAACACTGGTTAACCAAATTCAGCAACGCGGGCGCGAATACGAGGAATCGATAAGGCTCGACTACCTGAAAATGCTGAACGAACGCTACGAACTTTGGGTGAGCCGTTATACTGCCAGCAAATTGCTGATTGTTAACGTAGATGATTTGAATTTTCATACCAGCAACGAAGATCTGAGTAAAATTATCGATCGTATCGATGCGCAAATTCATGGCTTGTTTTAAATAAAAGAAGCCATTTCAAAATTACTCGCTTTTAATATTTTACTAAAATGCAATATAAATTGGAACAATTTGAACGCTTGCTTAACATTATGGACGAGCTGCGTGCAAAATGCCCGTGGGACAAAGAACAAACCCTCGAAAGCCTCCGCCATTTAACCATCGAAGAAACATACGAGTTGAGCGAGGCCATATTGAAGGACGACAAAACCGAATTGAAAAAAGAGTTGGGCGATTTGTTGCTTCACATCGTTTTTTATGCCAAAATAGCCGACGAACAAAATGCTTTTAACATAGCCGATGTTATTGATTCGCTTTGCGAAAAATTAATTTATCGTCATCCGCATGTTTTTGGGCAAACCAATGCTCAAACGGCACAAAAAGTGGCCGAAAACTGGGAGGCGCTTAAGCTAAAAGAAAAGGGGCGTAAAATGAAGCGTGTGCTCGAGGGGGTGCCAAATTCGCTGCCTGCTATGGTTAAGGCACATCGTGTACAGGACAAAGTGAGGGGAGTAGGTTTCGATTGGGAAGAGCGTGAGCAGGTTTGGGACAAAATTAAAGAAGAATTTGCCGAGTTTGAATACGAAGTGAAAGCCGGAAAGCAACGCGAAATGGAAAAAGAGTTTGGCGATTTACTGTTTTCAATGGTAAATGCAGCAAGGCTTTATGGTATCGACCCCGAAGCAGCGCTTGAACGTACAAACATGAAATTCATTAAGCGCTTCAATTATCTCGAGGAACAAACTTTGCTCAAAGGGCAATCGTTGCACGATATGAGCCTTGCCCAAATGGATGTGATTTGGGAAGAAGCCAAAAAACTCGATGTATAAAAACCTGGAAATGACGAAAAAAATACTTGTTTTTCTTTTTGTTGTTTTTATAACATTTTCAAATGTTTTTGCTCAGGAACGCGATTCGGCACTTGTTGCAAAAGTTTTTAAACATGGTTTGTACGATGCCAAAAGTTTGCTTGCATCGCCTTTTGCTTGGAACGGGCGCCAATGGCTTACCGCAGGAGCACTTACAACAGCCACCGCGGCATTGGTGCTTTGGGCCGACGAGCCAATTTATAATTTTGCCAACAAAATGCATACTCCTTCGCGCGATGTTTTTTTCAAGTATGCCGAGCCGCTGGGCAATAACTACGCTTTTGCTGTAATGGGCATAACTCTTGCAACAGGCATAATTGCCAAAAACAATTACCATGTCGAAACAGCTTTTATTGCTGCCGAAAGCTATTTGTTTGCCGGTTTACTTACCCAGGCTGTAAAAATTACTGCCGGACGAAAACGTCCCAATGCCGATGGAACAACACATCCGCACGATTGGGAGGGACCTTTTTTTAACGGCAATTCGTTCTTTTCGGGCCATACATCAACAGCATTTGCTGTGGCTACAGTATATGCGCAGCGTTATAAACATCAGCCTTGGGTACCGGTTGTTACCTATAGTTTGGCTACGCTGGGCGGTTTGCAGCGCATTTACGGAAACCGGCATTGGGCAGGAGACGTGTTGATGGGAGCAGCGGTTGGTACCGCAACCGGGCTTTTACTTAGTAAGCAATGGCAGAAAAATCCAATCAAATTTTATCCGATAGTTACAACCGGTGGGGGGGGGCTCTCGTTGGTTTATCAAATTCAATAATTGCTTTCATACTCTTCACATAGCGTTAACAAACTATTAATCGGGTTACTTTTTTGACTAAAATAGAATATCGGAGGCTTTATTGCCTAATTTTGCAGCTCATTTAAGCAAAGCTGTATGGAACTTTTCTCAAACATTTACTTTTCTTTTTTCCTGATAGTTACCTTGGGTTTCATGTTGGGACGCATCAAAATTAAGGGCATTTCGCTCGATGTTTCGGCAGTAATTTTCATTGCGCTGGTGTTTGGTCATTATGGTATTATCATCCCCAACGATTTTCAGCAAATTGGTTTGGTGCTTTTTATTTTTACCATTGGCATACAAGCAGGTCCCGGGTTTTTCTCGTCGTTTAAAAAGCAAGGAAAAGATTTGGCCATTCTGGCTTCGGTATTGATTGTTGTTGCCGGTTTAACTACCATAGCTGTGGTGAAATTGTTTAACATCGACAGCAACGTTGGTATTGGTTTGCTTACAGGTGCTTTAACCAGCACACCCGGTTTGGCGGCAGCCATCGATATCAGCAAATCGCCAATGGCATCGATAGGTTACGGGGTGGCTTATCCTTTTGGAGTGATAGGCGTTATTCTGTTTGTGAGCTTTTTACCCCGCATCATGAATAAAAAAATTAATAAGGCCGAAGAGGAATTCGAACGCGATCTGAAATCGGATTTCCCCGAAATTCAAAAAGCTAATTTTATTGTCGAAAACGAGAATGTTTTTGGAAAAACCATTGGCGATTTGCGCATCAGGTTTATGACCAAAGCGGTTGTTTCGAGGGTAATGCACGATGGCTTTGCCATAACTCCAACGCCCAAAACCATTTTGCAAAAAGGAGACATCATTAAAGCTGTTGGCGATATGGAAGCACTTGCTCGAATTAAACTGCTTATTGGCCCCGAAACCGATATCGATATTCCTTTGGCTGCACATTACGATGTGCGCAGGGTATTGGTTACCAACAAACAGTATGTGAATAAAACCATCAGGGAGCTTAACCTGCTCGAAAATTATGGGGCAACCATAACCCGTATTGCCCGTTCGGGGATCAATTTTACCCCGTCGCCCAGTACACGCATTCATTTTGCCGATAAACTAATGATTGCTTGCAGCACCGAAAATATGAAACAAGTAGTTACCGTTTTTGGTGACGACGACCGCCGCCTTTCCGATACCGATTTCTTGCCTATTGCACTCGGGATTATTATTGGTGTTTTGGTTGGAAAAATAAATATATCGGTAGGTAATTTCAATTTTAGCCCTGGCTTAACCGGTGGCGTTTTGGTTGCGGGCTTAATATTAGGCCGTACCGGAAAAACAGGCCCAATTTTATGGACCATGACCAGCTCGGCAAACCAGCTCATTAGGCAACTGGGCTTGTTAATGTTTATGGCCGCTGTTGGAACTTCGGCAGGAGCAAATTTGGTCGATATTTTTGTGCAGAATGGTTACATCATGTTTGTTGCCGGCGCAATTATCACAATTTTACCCATGATTGCAGCAACCATAATTGCCCGTGTGTTTTTCAAAATAAACTTGCTGACGCTTTTGGGCGCTCTAACCGGTAGCATGACCAGCACGCCCGGGCTTGCAGCAGTCGATTCGATGACCAAAACCAATGCCCCTTCGGTGGCTTATGCCACAGTTTATCCCTTGGCCATGGTGTTGCTTATTGTTGTTGTTCAGTTGGTTGCTTTGATAATATAGAAACTCAATAATTAATCTTGCCCAATTTGGAAGAATTTTTTGGGTAAGAATTTAACAGGTAACCACGAAGCGAAAGCGCCAATGGTTAAAACGGTTACGGCAATAATTGTTAAGCTCGAAAGCCTTAATGCAACAGGATAATTTTCAACAGCAAACGATCCGGGAAATTTGAGCCATCCAAAATGTATTTGCCCCAAACAAATGGCAACGCCAAGTGTAAGGCCAATTATTGCGCCTATTGTTGAAATAAGCCATCCTTCGTACAAAAATATTTTTGCAATTCGTTGGCGGTTTAGCCCCATGCTCATTAGTATATTTATGTCTTTTTTCTTATCCAAAAGGAGCATTGCTATTGAGCTGGCCAAATTAAACGAAGCAATAATTACAATAAACGAAAGGGTGAGGAATATAAAAAAACGCTCGCTTTTGGCAACACGGTAGTAATCTTCGTGTTGTTGGTAACGGTTTTGAACAATGTATTGGTCGCCCAGTGTTTTTTGAATTTTTTTCTGAAATCGTTTAATGTTGGTGCCTTCGGCAAGTTGTAACTCAAGTGAAGTAACATTTTTATTAACCGAAAGCAAATTGCGGGCAAAGTCGATTGGTACTATAATGAATTGGTCGTCAACTTCTTGTTGGCCAACGGCGTAGATGCCTGCAAGGTGAATGTGTTTTTGCTTGAAGGGGTTGAGCATTGCCGCTGTACCCCGGCCTTTTTTGGGAACTGAAATGTGCATTGGCCGAACAAAATTTACTGCTACGCCCAAATGGTAAGCCACTCCGCGTCCAATAACTGCATAATCAAAATTGCCATCGTTAAGCATAAGGTCGCCATCGTACATTACCTGATCGAGCCGGCTCATGTCCAAAAATTCATCTTCAACTCCTTTTATGCGGGCAATGTATTGGCGGTCTTCGAATTTTACATGGGCAATCTCTTCAACAACCTGGCAAAAATGGACAACCGACGGGTCATTCTTTATTGTTTCGAAAGTACTTGTTTCGGGGTCGAATTGTTTGCCCTCGGCAAGGGTAATTTTTATTTCGGGGTCGAAGTAGCTGTAAAACGATTGTATAAGGTCTTCGAAACCATTGAAAATTGATATTACAACAACAAGGGCAGTTGTGCCAACTACTACCCCCAACAATGCTACCCACGAAATAATGTTTACCACATTACGCGAGTTTTTCGATAGCATGTACCTGCGGGCTATGTATAACGCGAAATTCAATTATTTGTAGGCTGTTACAATTAAACCGGTTCCTTTTTTGTGTTCGGTGTTAAGATCGAGCCAGTTAAGCAGGGCTGCAATCGGGAAAACCACAATGTAATAAAACGGTAAAAGCACAAAAAATATTTTGCTAACACCAAGCAGTAAAATTGGGTATTTCATTGAAAGGCGCCACGATAGGCTGCCCGGTTTTCCGTACTGATATTTTGCTTTGATATTTGAGAAGCCGGCTTTTTTAAGTTTATCCTGTATGTCGGCAATGTTGTAGCCATCGCGCACATGTTCATCAATAAAGCCATGAATGCCTTCGTTTTCGTGGTCGTGATCGTGTGCATCGGAGCCACCTTGATCCGATGGTGTTGATATGAGCAACATGCCTCCATTTTTCAACGATTGAAAGAAATTGCTGAAAACTTTTTCGTCTTCTTCAATGTGTTCCATCACATCAACCGATATAATCAGGTTGAATTGCTCGGGCTCAACAAAGCGGGTGAGGTCGGCTTTTTCAACAATAACACGATTGTTTAAGCCTGCTTTCAGGAAAAATTTGTTGCAGTCAATTACTTGTTCCTGCTTTACATCGACAGCTTTAATAAGCGCATTGGGAAACATACGTGCCATACGGTAGGTGTATTGGCCAAAGCCCGAGCCGGCATCGAGGATGATTGGATCGGCGGGTTTTTCCCATTTTCGAAGTTCGCGGCGTACGTGCCACGAGCGTAATAGCAACAAGTCGAGCAGTCGGTAAAACAACTTGCGCAACAATGCCGATTTGTTAAATACTTTGCCTAAACTTTTTTTAATTGGGTCGTACTGCATGGTTCAATAGTTAGGTTATTGTTTCAGTGCTTGGTCAATTTTGTCAATATAATCGAGGCTGTCGTCGATAAAGAAATCGAGTTCGGGGATTATGCGCATTTGCTTGCCAATTTTGTGGCCAAGTGCGCCCCGTATTTGTGGCGACAGTTGTTTGATGAGTTTTAGCATTTCGTCGGCTCCTTCGGAAGGAAATATGCTAAGGTATATTTTGGCTACCGAAAAGTCTTTCGAAACCCTTACAACAGTAACCGATATTAATTTTCCCCTGAAAAGTTCCCTGCTTTCTTTCTGAAAAATATCGGCCAGTTCTTTTTGGATCAGCCTCGAAACTTTATTTTGCCTTATTGAATTCATATTGATTTGTTTTAACTGCAAAGTTAACGATTACAAATCAATTTATAAGGAAAATTGTTCAAATGGGTTTTAACAAAATTTGATGTGCTTATTGCCAATCGAGAATAATTTTGCCACAATTACCTTCTTCCATAATGTCGAATGCCTTTTGGAAATCGTCGGCTTTCATGCGGTGTGTAATGATTGGTGCAATGTTAAGGCCACGTGTGAGCATCATTTCCATGTGGTACCAGGTTTCGAACATCTCACGTCCGTAAATGCCTTTTAGCGTAAGCCCTTTAAAAATAACTTTGTTCCAATCAACAGTGGTGTTGGGAGGCAGAATGCCCAATAAACACACCTTGCCGCCATTGTACATGTTGTCGATTAATTGGTTAAATGCAGCTTTTGAGCCTGAGCATTCGAGGCCAATGTCGAAACCGCCTACCATGCCCATTTTTTTCATGGCATCGGCTATCGATTCGTTAATAGGGTCAATTACCTGGTCGGCCCCCATGGTTTTGGCCAGTTCGCGGCGGTAGGGGCTCAGGTCGGTGCCTAAAATATTGCGGGCGCCGGCAAATTTACAAATTGCAGCAGCCATTGAGCCTATTGGTCCTCCAATGCCGGTAATCATTATATCTTCGCCTACCAGCGGAAACGATAAGGCGGTATGGCAGGCATTTCCCAGCGGATCCATAATCGATACTATTTCGTCGGGTATTCGGCTGTCGACTTTTATGACATTACTTACCGGAACAGCAACAAACTCGGCAAAACCACCGTTGCGTTGAACGCCAATGCCAACGGTATGGTCGCAAATGTGTTGCCTGCCGCGCCTGCAATTGCGGCAATGTCCACAGGCAATATGTCCCTCGGCTGTTACACGGTCGCCAATTTTGTACTGAGTAACTTCGGCGCCCAGTTCAACAATCTCGCCAACATATTCGTGACCAATTATTAAAGGTGTTTTAATGGTTTTTTGGGCCCAGTCGTCCCATTTGTATATGTGTAAATCGGTGCCGCAAATGGCCGATTTCCTGATTTTTAACAGAACTTCGTTAACGCCCGGGCTGGGTATTGGTACTTCTTCCATCCATAAACCGCGTTCGGGTTTTGCTTTCACAATTGCTTTCATACTTCAGCTGTTAAATTGAATATTAATAGGTGCAATTTCGTGAATGCCTTTTATGAAAAAAATGATATTCGTGTGTTATTTATTCCAAACCGATTGCAAGGGCGAAATGGTAAGCTCGTTGAGCATTATTTCGCCACCGCTGGTAAACAGTTCGTAACGATCCGAATCGGGATTTGGGGCAAACGGGGTTCGGCATACATACCTTCCGCCATCAATGTAAATTTCAATCAGCGAACGGTCAATAAACAATTCAAAGCTTATCTCGTTGTTTTCGGAGGAATAATTGAATTGTGTATTCGATACGGTAAAAATGCCTCGTTTTGCATTGTAAGCTACTTCGGTACCTTCGCTGCTTTTGTTGCTGCGCACTATAAACCCGAAGTTGTCGCTGTTGAGGTTGGTAATGTGGCCTTTTATGTGTAACTCGGTTCCGCGTACTTTTTTTACGGGGTTGTTGTTAATGCCGGGGTATATTTTTTTTTCGTCCCAAAGCCATTCGTTATCGTTCAAAATTGAAAAGCTTTGTAGCGGTTTTTGTAGTATTTCGAGGCTCTCGGGGGTGCT
>JAFGAF010000018.1 GCA_016933815.1 Prolixibacteraceae bacterium | reverse complement strand
CAAGCGCCCATCAGTCGATGCTTTTAAAACCGAAAACAAACAACTCGAAATTGGCGTCGAAATTGGCACTCCGGCGGCTTGTCACCGTTATGCCGGTGTTACCATTTCCGATATCGAAATAAAGGAATCACCCGACTGGCTCAAAAACCGTTTGCGTTCCATCGGGCTTAACCCCATTAACAACGTGGTTGATGTGACCAACTTTGTGATGATGGAATGCGGTCAGCCTTTGCACGCTTTCGATGCTGCCGAGGTAAAAGGTAACAAAGTGATTGTGAAAACCTTGCCCCAGGGAACAAAATTCGTTACCCTCGACGAAGTGGAGCGCGAATTGCATACCGACGACCTGATGATTTGCAACGGCAACAGCGAACCCATGTGTATTGGTGGTGTTTTTGGCGGTGCCGTTTCGGGCGTAAAAGAAAGCACAAAAGCCATCTTTTTGGAAAGCGCTTGGTTCGATCCCGTTTACATTCGTAAAACTGCCCGCCGCCATGGTTTGAATACCGATGCCAGCTTCCGTTTTGAGCGTGGCACCGATCCCAACGGCGTAATTTATGCACTTAAACGTGCCGCTTTGCTCATTAAAGAAGTGGCCGGGGGAAGCATCTCGTCCGAAATTGTTGACATATACCCGCAGCCGGCTCAGCATTTCGATGTTGAAGTGAATTTGGCCAATGTGAAAAGGTTAATCGGCATAGAAATCCCGGTTGAAACCATTCAAAAGATACTTTCTTCACTCGAAATTGAAGTGGTGGAAACTACAACCGAAACCATTAAAGTGAAAGTGCCTCCTTACCGGGTCGATGTGCAGCGCGAAGCCGATGTGATTGAAGAGCTTTTGCGCATTTATGGCTACAATGCCATTTTACCTACCAATCATGTAAATTCAACCATTCAATATTCGCCAAAACCGAATTTCGAAAAAGTTAAAAATTTGGTGAGCGATTACTTGGTGGCCAATGGCTTCAACGAAATTTGGTCGAACTCACTTACCAAATCGGCCTATTACGAAGGTTTGGAAACACTAAAGGCCGACGAAACAGTGATGATAATGAACCCTTTGAGCAGCGATTTGAACGCCATGCGTCAAAGCCTGCTTTTTGGCGGTTTGGAGGCCATTGCCCGTAATTCGAACTTCCAAAATTTCGATTTGCGCTTGTTCGAATTTGGCAATACCTATTTCAAACGTGCTGCTAACAGCGAAAATTCGCTCGATAAATATCAGGAAGAATACAAACTTTCGTTGTTTGTGACCGGCAATAAGGAAAGCGAAAACTGGACTACATTCGAAACAAAAACTTCGTTCTTCTTATTGAAAACTTATACCGAAAACATATTATCTAAATTAGGTTTTAACATTGAAAAATTGCGCGTTGAATCGTTCAAAACCGATTTGATTGACGAAGGTTTGGTGTATCAGCGCGGCGATGGGAAAACCATTGTTGAAGTTGGTTTTGTTCATCCAAAATTATTGAAGCAATTCGATATCGATAACGATGTGTTTTGGGCCAATTTTGATTGGGATTTTGTGCTGAAACAATTGAATAATAATAAAGTTTCGTACGCCGAGCTGCCAAAATTCCCCGCAGTTCGCCGCGACCTGGCTTTGTTGGTCGACGAGGCGGTTACCTTTTCGCAACTCAAACAAATTGCCATGAAGGCCGAGCGAAAGCTGCTCAAATCGGTCGATATTTTCGACGTGTACAAAGGCGACAAGCTCCCGGCAGGCAAAAAATCGTACGCATTGAGCTTTATTCTTCGCGACGATGAAAAAACGCTCAACGACAAGGCAATCGATCAAACCATGAACCGTTTTATCGCTTTGTTCGAGCGCGAGGCAGGGGCAACATTGCGATAATAATTGCTCAAATATTTCGTTATGTTTTGAACTAGTTGATTATAACAACTGTTTAATCTTTAAACAAAAAAAACACACTGCTATGAAGAGTTTATTATTATTGGTAATACTGCAATTCAGCCTTTTTGGTTCGTCGGATGAGCCTTTGCAAGGTGCAAAAATTTATATCGAAAATACATCAACACAAGAGTTGGTGGCTTATTCTAAAGTTGGTTTTAGCGGAAAATTTGCCTTTTCGAATCTCGATCCGGGCAATTATTACATAGCAATTGAAATTCCTGCAAATGCTGTTCGCGAAGTGGACAACAAGTCGCGTCAAAAATTCGACACCAATATTGCAGTAGCTTTCAACAAAGCCAAGAAGGCCTATTGTTGGCAGCGCCCCGATGGTTATTTGAAGTTCGAAATTAATAAGGAAGCAAAAATTGCAAACGCTTTGATACCCATCTTCAGTGCAGCTCAAGATATTGAACAGTGCGACGAAGAAGAAATCAAAGAACAAGGTTTTTTCGATAAGCTGGCAAAAAAAGTGAAACAAACTGCCGAGGCACCTGTTGGTAAATTTTATATCATGCAATTTACGGTTATCGATCAATTTGGTGAAATCTCGGGCGATTTGGTCTCCATTTCGCAGCGCGACTTCCATGGCTTAACTGTTGGAAACAAGGACATTACTTTGGTGGAGTCGGGCGAGGTTGATGTGTTGAAAGAAATCGAATAATTCAACAGTAAAAACTGCATTCAATGTATTTAATTGCCGAAAGTGGTTCAACCAAAACTCAATGGGGCTTAGTTGATAAGGATAATATTATTAAGCTGGTTAACACTTCGGGAATCAATCCTTTGAATTTAACTCTGGCCGAAATTCAAACCTACATAAGGCCGGTTTCGAATTACATTGAACAACATAAAATTGAAGCCATTTATTTTTTTGGAGCCGGTTGCGCAAGCCCTTCGGCAATTCGTAAAATCGAAAGTGCTTTATTCGAAACTTTTAAGTGCGATAAAATTTTTATCGATTCCGATTTGATTGCAGCTTGTCTGGCTTTGGCAGGTAAACAAAAAGGAATTGTTGGTTTGTTGGGAACAGGCTCTAATTCATGTGTTTGGAATGGTTTAAAAGTTACAGCAAAAATCCCTTCGTTGGGCTATGTGTTGGGCGACGAGGGCGGGGGTGTTGCTATTGGAAAACAGCTGCTAACCGATTTTCTTAAGTTTCAGATGCCGCCTTTAATTCGCGATAAATTTGCTGAAAAATACAAAGTAACGGCCGAAAAAGTTATCGAACGGGTTTATCAAATGCCAATGCCCAACCGCTATCTGGCCGGTTTTGCCCCTTTTGCCGAAGCAAATATCGACGATACCTACTGTTACAATGTGGTGAAATCTCAATTCGAAAGCTTCTTTGTAAAAAACATATTCCTGTATCCCGATTATCGGAACAAAGAGCTCTATTTTTGCGGTTCAATAGCCAATGCCCATTCCGATGTTCTGACCAATATTGCAGAAGAAAACGGGCTTACAATCAAAAAGATAGTTAAAGAACCCATCGATGGATTGGCTGAATACTTTCAGAAGTT
>JAFGAF010000221.1 GCA_016933815.1 Prolixibacteraceae bacterium | reverse complement strand
TCAATAATTAATGCAGGTTCGCTTGTTGCTTTATTGATTACCGAACAAGCGGCAAAAATTAAAGTGATGAATACTAAGGTAAATATACGTCTCATTGTTTATTCGTTATTTCGAGCCGTAAATTTATAAAAAAAGGTCACTTGTAATACTTTATTTGTTATTTGTTTAAAATCTGATGTCGTTTAATTAACTCTTTCAGGTAGTTGTTCACCACTTCGCGGTAATAATTTCGGCGCGATTTTTCGGCCCATTCGATAGCCGAAGCGAGGTCGCCTGTCATTTCGTAAGCGAGGGCTATGTTAAGCATTATTTTGCTTTGATCTGAACGGTTACCTGTTTGGGCAAATTTGAGCCAATTTTCGAGTGCTCCGCCCCAGTCTCCTTCAGCAGCCATTTTAATCGAAAGATCAATTTGCTCGTTTTTGGTTATGTAGTAATACCTTTCGGCGCTGTACCACGATGGTGCAATAAGGTTTGCAAATTGTAAAGCAGTATTAATACCTGTAATTTGTGCTGCTTCTTTTATGCTTGGAAGTTCATTAAAAAGCCCTTTGATATCGTAGGCATAATTGTCCCAATACAGTGTGTCTGCATTCATGGCAACATCCACCAGTATTTTTTGGCTGTCGGGGTAATATATGCGCCAGTGCGCACGGCTGTAGAAATCCATCGATGCATAGTGGTATTTTTCTTCAAAAGGGTTGTCGTATTCGTGGCCGGTTTGGTAGTTTGTAACGGTACGTACTGCAATGTTTTCGAGTGCAAGCAAAGCATCGGTATTGTATGTGTCGCATATCAGTTGAACGTATTCCCAATCGAGCGGATCGGGGGTTTCGGTGTAGCTGCTCAAACGGTAAATGTTTCTGTCAACAGGTATTACAATATCGTATCTGAGCGATTCGTAAAGCATTTCACCCAAAGCTTTTATTGTGGTGTCGGCAACGGTACTGTCGAGCAAAACCATGTTTGTATGGAAATTTTTACGGTAGAATTCAATTTGAAGTTTCGATTCGTCGTAGTTTTGAAACTCGCTGTTGATACTGCGATTCATTATTGTGAAGCTTTGAATCGAATCGGAGATTTTTATTTTAGGGATTTGAGGTACCTCAACAGTAAACTTTTTTATTTGCCCCATTGCCGGGAACATGCTGTATATCAATAATACGACTATTAAAAGCTTTTGCATTGTGTTTTTGTTTATGGTTCGTTAATAACTGCCCCAAAATTTTCTCAAAAACCATTCCAAAGAAAGAAAAACTATGATGAATAAAATGTACCACTTCCAATCGATTAGCTCGAAGGTACTTTTTTCTTTATGGATTTTGGCTTCGATGGTTTCAATATTGTTCAGGTGGTCGATCAGTTGTTGGTTTTGATCGAAAAGGAAAAACTTTCCGCCTGTAGCTTGAGCCAATACATTCAATGTTTTGAAATTCGATTTTAAGTTTTGTTGTTCGATGTTAACTTCCTGAATGCTGAAGTTTCCTGATTTCTCGAATTGGTTTTCGCCAAGGCTTGCCCTTGCCTTAAAACTGTATTTGCCCGGTGCCAGCAAACCCAAATTAAGGTTGTATTCGGTTTGATTAACATCGAACAAGAAATTAAGCTCGCTGCCGGTTGAATCGGTAAGGGTATATTGTACTTCGGCATTTGCAACAGGCTCGAAAATATCGTTAAAAACCTGCGCTTTCAACCTGTACGGAACCGACTCGGATGCAATGCGCTGGTATGTAAGCTTGAACTGTTCTCGCTCGTCGCGTAATGTAAGATAGCTAAAAAGGTTAACCGTAAGCTGGTTAAACAAGTCTTGGTTATCGAAATTTTGAAATTCGCGAAGTCGCCAACGCCAAATGCCTTCACCAAAAATTGCTCCTACTTTTCGTTCATTAATATTGCCGGCCAACATCAAAGGGTAATTCATTTCGATGCCTTTTATTTTCTGATAGGCAATTACCGATAATTCGGCGCTGTATTCGTATTGTGTGTAGTAGGTGAGTAATGGTGGGTAAATTCCGTTAGTTTGTTCAATTTTTTCGGGAATACTGAACAGCTGAAACGTTTTATTAAAGTAAGGTTCGCTGTTTTCGGTTAAAAGCGTTGGGTTTAGTTTAAAGCCCAGCTCTAAATTGTTTAAAGCCGAAATTGATGTGTTTGGGCCAACTATTACCAATGTTGAAACTTGTTGCTCTTTTATGCTTTTAAAAACGCTGTGGTTTTGGTGCATTAACGATGGCAATTGGTTGAGTACAACCATATCGTAATTGTTAATGTTGCCATTAAATAGTGCAATTGGGGTTGTTGTAATTTTGTAGTTTGCCTTCTGCTCAAGGGTTTGTGTAATGGCGCCAATATCGGGGTGGGGACCTTGTGTCAAGACAAGTATTTCTTTTTTATTGTCGTGTACCTCGATGGTGAAACCGTAACGGTTGTTTTGTTTGTTGTGTTCGTTGGCAACTGGGCTAAGAGCAATGTTTACATTTCGAAGACCTACTTGTTCGCTACTTATATTGTACGTTTTTCGGAAATAATAATTGGCTTGCTGCACTTCAATGCTTTCCGATACAGCCAGCTTTCCGTCAATTGAAATACTTATTTGTGTTTTCGGATAGTTGAAATCGGTAAAATTTACTTCTATTTCAACAGGAAAAGTATTGCCCCTGAATACGTTGGGGTTGTGGGTAACGTCGATTATGGCTTGATCGATGTAGCTCGAAGTGTCGCCTAAGCCCAGCGTGTAAAACGGAGCATTGATGTTATCGGTTATTTGTTCGGGGTTTCGGCCTTGGTTGTATATGCCATCGCCAACCAGTACTACGGCACCAAGGTTGAGGTTAAAGTAACGCTTTTCGATTTCGTAAATGAAGCCTGAATAATCTGAAAATTTACCCATAAGGTTGATTGAGTCGCTTTTGCGAATGCTATTGTCGAAAAGCAGTGCTTCTATTTGGAATTTATTATTAAGTTGGGTTCGTGCCGATGCAACAAAATTGCTTATCTGCTCGATATTGGCAGTGTCGGTTGCCATCGATTCCGAATTGTCAATTCCAAGTACCAGTATTGGCTTTTCTGTTCGGTTGCGCACTATTTCGGCAATTGGCGATAAGAGTAAAATGCCAATTATAAGGCTGTAAATGAATTTAATAATACTGAGGCCAAGTCGTTGTTTTGTGTTGAATTCGTCGTTGTTTTTTTTGTAGAAATAAACGGCATAAGTTATGGCAAATGCCGCTGCTATAACAAAAACAAGAATTTGTATGGGGTTCGATATATTTGAATGTATTTCCAAGCTTACTATTTTTAGTTATTTCGACTGCCAAAATAACAAAAAAAATTCGAGCTACATACAGATTTTAAAACCTTTTGGGAGTATCAGTATATGCCTTATTGAATTAATATGTATTCGATATTTCTTTGATAGTAATAGCTTTTGATGTAAATCATATCATGTTGACTTAAATCAATTAAAATCCAAGCTAATAATTCTTCTGCAGAGTTGTATAATCCAATATATTTTTCGCCTATGTTAACCCATTGACTAATTTCATAGGACCATGAATAGGACGTATATGCATTTTGATACCGATAGGCGAGTGTTATTGTATCGTTACTTATTGAATAATTTTTTGAAATGGTATCTCCAGAAGAAAAGATTTTTGGTATTTCCACCTCTTCAGTTTGCTCTGAATTGCCTTCGGGATAGTTATAATTTTCGGAATGATGCAATTTTATGCCTTTTTCGGTAATAATGCTGTAGTTGTTTTGTGGTATTATTTTCGAGATATAATAAGATTCTCGTCCTAAACTGTGGTTTTCGACCCAAAATGTAATGTCGGTGTTTTGATCCTTATCAATGTTAAGTTCATATTTTCCTTCGTTGCTTATGCCATAATTTTGGCTTTGGTTTGCCCAAATTGTATCGTTTAGGTGAACTTCTTTTCCTTCGTTAGTGTTTTTGCCAAAATCGAACGAACCACATGAGTTGAATAAAATTACAAATGTAAATATGAATAAGCCTTTAGTTGCTAATTTTATAGTTACGGATGGTTTTATTTGCATTTTTTAGGTGTTGCGTTTTGACTGATTTGTTTTATACAATACCCGAGAAACCCATAAAGGCCATTGCCAAAATTCCGGCAGTGATCAATGCAATGGGTACTCCTTTTAATCCTTTAGGTACTTGTTGCAAGTCGAGGTGCTCACGCAATCCAGCAAAAATAATCAAGGCTAAACCAAATCCCAAGGCATTCGAAAAGGCGTATATTACACCTTGCATAAGGTTAAATTCTTTTTGGATGACCAGAATGGCAACACCCAAAATAGCACAGTTTGTTGTTATGAGCGGTAAAAATACTCCCAAAGCCTGATACAGCGAAGGGCTAACTTTTTTAAGAACAATTTCAACCAATTGCACCAATGCCGCAATTACCAAAATAAACGAAATGGTTTGTAAATAGGCAATGTTAAGCGGATTTAAAATGTAGTATTGAATGAGGAAAGTAACTACAGTGGCCAAAACCATTACAAAAGCAACGGCGCCGGTCATGCCAATAGCTGTTTCAATTTTTTTGGAAACACCCAGAAATGGGCAGACTCCCAAAAATTGGTTTAAAACAATGTTGTTTACCAGTATGGCCGATATAATGATTAAGATGTATTCCATAATTATAGGTTTTTACTAATAAATTGGCTTATGCTTTTTGTTTGTTCAATTTGGAAATTATTGCAATTATATACCCCAACGCAATAAATGCTCCCGGGGCTAATATGAACAGCAACATGCCGTAGTTTTCGGGATAAATGGTAATGTTGAAAATTTTACCACTGCCCAAAAGCTCTCTGACGCCCCCAAGAATAGTAAGGGCAAAGGCAAATCCAAGACCGATGCCTAACCCGTCTAATGCCGATGAAACCAATGTGTTTTTTGATGCAAAAGCTTCGGCACGGCCCAATATAATACAGTTTACCACAATTAGCGGAATGAATAGTCCCAAACTTTCGTACAAAGCCGGGGCATAGGCCTGCATGGCCATTTGTACAATGGTTACAAAAGTGGCAATTATAACTATAAATGCAGGTATGCGTACTTTGTCGGGGATGAGGTTTTTTACCAACGAAACCACTATGTTTGACATGAGCAGTACAAATGTTGTGGCCAATCCCATACCCAAACCGTTTATGGCTGAGCCTGTTGTGCCAAGTGTGGGGCACATGCCCAACAGCAGAACAAATACCGGGTTCTCTTTAATAAATCCTTTGCTGAAATTTTTCCATTGGTTCATAGCGCTGTTTTTTTATTGAATTTGTGGTTCTTGTTCGTTATGTTTTTCTTTTTTACTGGCGCTTGAGCTGCCATCGATGTATTGGCTGTTGGCTGTTGCATTGGCCCGGTTAATGGCATCGAGGAAGGCACGAGAAGTAATTGTTGCAGCTGTAATGGCGTCGATATTGCCTCCGTCTTTTGTCACCTTTAGTTCGATGCTGCCCGGTGTTAAGCCAATTATGTTTTGCGATTTTTTTTCTGCATTACTGAACCATACGTCCATTTTTGAACCAAGTCCGGGGGTTTCGGCATGTTTCAATACTTTGAAACCCGAAATACTGCCTTGCTTATCGAAGCCTACCATTAATTCGATATAGCCGCTAAAACCTTTATTGGTATAAGTTTTAACTGCTTTTCCCACTTCGGAATTATTGGCATCGAGAGCAGGAAATATTTCAATACTGTCCTTGCCGTCGGCTGGTAGCATTTTGTAAGTTTCGCCTAATTTATCGAAGGCAGGTAAAACAGCTGCAATTGCATTGGTTTGCTTATCCATTTCAGCTTTGGCAATGGGTGCTTTCGTGGCATCGTAAACTAGCCCTAACGAAGCCGATGCTACAAGTGTAACGCCCAAAAGCGCTATTACCATGTTCCTGAAGTTTGATTGTGGTTTAGCCATTATTTTTTCTCTCCAAATCGTTTAGGTTTAACATAGGTGTTGATAATTGGGGTGAAGGCATTCATTATAAGTATGGCAAACGAAATGCCTTCGGGGTATGCACCCCAGGTGCGGATACAAACAGTAATTACCCCAATGCCTACACTGTAAATTGCCTGCCCGCGCTTGGTCATGGGCGAAGTAACCATATCGGTTGCCATAAAAATTGCACCCAGCATAGCACCTCCCGAAAGCAGGTGGAAAAGCGGGTTGGCATACTGTTCGGGGCTTACTTGCCACAAAATGCCGGTGAAAATGGCAATTGTACCTAAAGTAATTAAGGGAATATGCCACGTAATTACTTTTTTGAATAACATGTAGCCCAAACCAAGTAACAAAAGCAAAGCAGAAACTTCACCCAACGAACCACTGAAGTTGCCCATCAATAAATCATTGTAAGCTGGTAGCGAAGTCATTATTTCAGATAGCGGGGTGCCATTTTTTACACCTTCTTTTACAATTGCTA
>JAFGAF010000220.1 GCA_016933815.1 Prolixibacteraceae bacterium | reverse complement strand
TTTTGGGTAAGGTTGATGTTTTTAAGATTGGCATATTTCAAGTTGTAAGTATCGAAAACATTGAGCACAGAGAGACCTGTTTCGCCATTCAACTTTCCATTAAATTTCCAGGTTATTGCTGCATCGAAACGGCTGTAGTCCACGTTGTCGGTTTCGGTAGGGAAAAGGTCGCGCAGTATTTGCATGCCCGAGCCATAAACATAGTTGCCGCTTAAATAAATTGGGCCTAATTTGAAAAGTGCGGCCATTTTAAGTTCGTGCCGCTGGTCGTGAGGTGCCAAAACATAGCTTGCTGCTTGTTGCAAAGGCAAGGCCAGTGCTTCGTCGGCTTTGCTGAGTGTGTAAGTTGCCCAAACAGCATGATGCCCAAAATCCTTTTTCACAAACAGATCGAAACCATAAGTTCGGGCATTGCCTTTAAGTGTGTTAAAACTTTCGAGCGCTGTTTCACCGTTTTTTGCCGGCAAATACACCCTTCGAATAAGGTTTCGGGTGGTTTTATAATAGGTGTCGAGGTTTATAGTAAGGCCATTTTGAAAGAAGTTTAGACCGCCTACCCAATGGGTTGCGCCCAAAACCTGACCACGTTCGCGGGCAGTAACCCACAACCAGGTGTAGTTATTGTCTTTATCGACACTGGCCATTTTATAGGTATATTGGTTGTAAATGCCCCAAGCGGCATGCGCTTTAACCGCTCCCGATATTTTGTAAGCAATG
Organism: Prolixibacteraceae bacterium; assembly: GCA_016933815.1. GTDB lineage: Bacteria > Bacteroidota > Bacteroidia > Bacteroidales > Prolixibacteraceae > Roseimarinus. Next base: position 2,332 of record JAFGAF010000220.1, on the reverse strand, counting down.
CTAACACGTGGCTCGAAAAACATACTTCGTGCAAAAACCACCCAGTTGGCCCTGGCTCCGGTTTTTAAGGTGAGACGCGGCCCCAAAGGCAAAATATCGTTAAAATAAAAGAACAAGCGGGTATTCCTGAACTCGGTACTTTGGTCGATATCGGGTAAATTGGGTAGCGTTATTTTGTTTGCAATATAAGCTCGGTTTCCAAACAAGCCACTACCGGTTTCAATTTGATGGCCATTGTTCAGGCTAATTGTATTTTCGAAACGAAGGGCATTCTCTTTTGCTGTGTTTACGGTACTTAACAAATCGCGATTGCTAACAATTGCAGCATTGGTTGAATTGATTTGAATACTGTCGCTAATTTGTTTATTATAAGCCGAATGAGTAAGCAGCAAACTGGACTGAACCCTGCTATGGGGCTTGAATGAATAATTAAGCGAAAAACCACGTTGTGTATTTTGCTCGCTGCTTGAATAATTTACGTTTAAAGGAATGGTACCCGAACCTGCATCCCTGCCACGTGGTTTCCACTGCACTTCGGTTTGTGCGTTTAAACTAAACCTGTCGCCTCCACCATACGCACTCACAAAAAGCCGGCTATTGTTGTTGAAATTGATGGTGTATTTCAAATTTAAATCGCGGAAGAGGTAATCGTCGGGATAAACATCAACATCGGTAATTGAAGCTCGGTTGGTGTTTTGTGAGCGGCCATTGATCAATTGCGGCCGTGTTGGTGCAAAAATATTGAAATCGTCGGGGTTGTACAAATTGTAAAAACTGTGCCGCAAAGCCACCACCAACGACGATTTTTTGCGAAAAGGAATTTCGGCCAAAGCATTGAAAGTAGCTGTGTTTACATTGAAATTAAAACTTGGTTTTTGAAGTGTTCCGTTAATACCGGTAATGTTCACAATACCTCCTACCCTGTTGCCAAAACGGGCATCGTAACCGCCTTTAAAAACTTCAATATTTTTAACCATAAACGGATTTACCACCGAAATGTTATCGTTGTAATTTTTAAGGCCGAAAAGGGTAAAACCGTCGAAAGTGATTTGGCTTTGCCCCTCGTAACTGCCCCAAATAAGCAAATCGGAATTTTGTTCGCCGGCAGCCTGAACACCGGGCATTAACCTAATGAGGTTGAAAACTGAATTGTCGCCCTGACCGGGCAAAAAACGGGCAATTGAATGGTTTATTTTCATGTTTCCGGGTTGTTCGCCAATAAGCGCAGCCCGTGAAACAAGGTTATCGAGCACCTCAACTTCCGAAAGGTCATAAATTGAGGGTTTTAGTTCCAATTTGGGTTTTGCCCCTGAGTAAAGCAGCGTGTCGAAAATAAAATAGCCCAAATGCGATACCTGAACACGGAATGTACTGTCGGCAGAAGCTGTGTAACTGAAAGCCCCGTTAATGTCGGAAATCAAATGCCTGTTATTGTTGATAAGAATGTGCGAAAACGGAAGCGGTTCAAACGAACCGGCCTCAACCACTTGTCCCGAAATGGTATGGCTAATGGGTTTGGGCAAACCCGATTTCTTCTTTTTTTGAGGAACGATAACGAAAACATCGCCTTTTTTTTTCACATCAAACGGGAGGTCAAGAAAAATTTGATTGATGGCCTCGTCGGGGGAAGCAAACTGTTGAGAAAGAGTAACTGTGTATTTCGAAAGCTCATTGTGATTGAACGAAAGCTGTATGTTATGCACATCGCGCAACTGTACCATCAGCTCGTTAAGCGGCAGGTTTTGCGCATCGATTTTAATGGTTTGCTGTTGAGCAAAAGTACTAAGCGCCAAAAGAATAAAAACGAGTAATATGCTTATTTTTCTGCTCATTCATTGTTTTGGGTAATCAAATAAAACCCACCGGGTTGTTTTTGGTAGCTTAAGCCCATTGGCGGACAAACAATTTCCATCACCTGATCGATACTGTTTGTTCGGTTAAAACTGCCAGTATAAAGCGATTGTTTAGCAATATCGATTTTTATGGTAATGCCGTACTGACGTTCAATTTCGCGAAAAACTTCGTTTATGGGCGAAGCGGTAAAACGGAAATAATTGTCTTTCCACGATATTTCGGGCAGGGTTTCTATTTTGTGTTGTACTTGAATTTGTCCATCGGGTTGAACCGAAGCTTTACTTTGCGGCTGCAAAACAACGCTGTTTTTCGAGGGGGCTGTTACCTTTACACTTCCGCTTAAACAGGTTACCGCGTAATCGTTTTCGCGAGCATAAATATTGAAACTGGTGCCCAATACTTCGGTACGTCCGTTTACCGATATCACTTCAAAAGCTTTTCCTTTTTGAACCTCGAACAGTGCTTCGCCTTCGAACTT
>JAFGAF010000219.1 GCA_016933815.1 Prolixibacteraceae bacterium | reverse complement strand
AGTTCACACAGCCCATCGAAATGCGTTTTAACGAGCTCATTACCGGTGTGCGTGCCGACCTGGCCATCAAAATATTTGGCGACGACCTCGACATGCTCAACCAAAAAGCCATTGAAGCCAAAGCGCTGATTGAAAATGTGCCCGGAGCCGCCGATGTGGTGATGGAAAAAACAGCCGGACTGCCACAAATGAGCGTAAAATACAACCGGGCTAAAATTGCCTATTACGGGCTGAACATCGAAGAGCTGAACCGCTACGTATCGATGGCATTTGGGGGCGAATCGGCTGGGAATGTGTTTGAGGGCGAGCGCCGTTTCGACCTTGTGGCGCGCCTGCAACCCAACTTTCGCGACGATATTGAACACATCCGCAACCTGTATGTGGCTATCCCCAACGGGCACCAGGTACCACTTAGCGAGCTGGCCGAAATTGAATATACTACGGGCCCGGCAAAAATTTCGCGCGACGATACCCGCCGCCGTGTGGTGGTGAGCGTAAACGTTCGCAACAGCGACCTTCAAACGGTGGTAGATGCCATTCGTCCAATACTCGATCAAAAACTCGATTTGCCGCCGGGTTATTCCATCGAATACGGAGGGCAATTCGAAAACCTCAACAACGCAACCAAGCGTCTGAAACTGGCTGTGCCAATTGCCTTACTGCTCATCTTTATTTTCCTGCATTTCGCTTTTAATTCCATTCGTGAAGCAGCACTGGTTTTTTCGGCTGTTCCGCTTTCGGTAGTTGGTGGTGTTATGTTGTTGTGGATAAGAGGAATGCCTTTCAGTATTTCGGCAGGCGTAGGTTTTATTGCCCTGTTTGGTATTGCCGTGCTTAACGGAATTGTGTTGATTGAACATTTAAAAGAATTAAAAACCGAAGGAGTTACCGACATGAAAGAACGTATAATACGCGGAACAAAAGAACGCTTGCGCCCCGTTTTATTGACCGCTTCGTCAACCATGATGGGCTTTTTGCCCATGGCGCTTTCGACCTCGGCCGGTGCCGAAGTGCAAAAACCACTGGCAACAGTTGTTATTGGCGGGTTGATCACCTCAACCATGCTTACCATGATTGCCCTGCCTTTGCTGTACGCCATTTTCGACGATGCAAAAGGTATCCGTTTCAGGCCTTTCGGTATTGTACGAAAAAGCGCTTTGCCGCTACTGCTCCTGCTTTTGTTGCCGGTTCTATCGGCACAGGCACAACAAAAGCCTATCAGTTTAGATGAAGCCATAAATCTGGCACATGAAAACAATTCGGCATTAAAATCGGTTGAAAGTTATCTCAACGAACAAAAAGCGCTGGTAAAAACAGCGTACAACATCGACAAAACAGCTGTATATTACGAGTACGACCAAAATAATGTTGCCGACAATGGCTATCCGCTTGGCGTATTCGGTGTTGAGCAATCGTTCGAGTTCCCGACAGTTTATGCAGCACAACGCAAAACAGCCAACAAACAAGTCGAAATGGCAAAAAATGAATACGAACGTGCCAAAAATCAACTCAAAAAAAATGTAAGCAGCGCCTATTTCGATATTGTTTGCCTTCAATGCAAACTAAAAAAATTGAGCATTATCGATTCAACGTACGAGGGTTATTCAAAAGCAGCAAAGCAGAAATTTGAAGCCGGCGAAATGAGCAAACTCGATCTGTTGAATGCTCAATCGAAGCACAGTACGGTAAAAATGAGGCATCAACAAATGCTTCGCGACAAAGAAATGGCCATTGAAGCCTTCAATGCGATACTTCAGGAAGAGAACAGCTATACCGTTATTTTTGAGCCATTAAGCAAAATAGAACCCGATTTACCAGAAATTGAAAACGAAGCAGGATATCAAATAACTGCCTCACAAATTAACGTGAACGATGCCATGCTTAAAGTGGAACAAAACAAGCTTTTGCCCGATATTACCCTGGGCTATTTTAACGGAACAAATGCCTACGATAATGCGCAAAATTATCATGGTGTTCACGTTGGACTGGCACTTCCCTTGTTCTTTGGAAGTCAGAAAGCAAAAATCGATGCTGCCCGGCAAAGCCAACAAGCAGCCATGTACAAGCAAAACGACTATAAGATCCGTTTCGAATACACATTAAAATCATTGCTCGCCGAGTTAAAAAAATACAGCGAAACCCTTCAATATTACGAAGAAACAGGCATTTCGCTCTCGGAACAAATTATTGAGGCCGCCACCAAAAGTTACGAGGCCGGCGAGATCGATTTTTTTCGCTTTGTGCATTCTATTGAAAATGCCATCGAAATTGAAATCGATTACCTCGACAACATACTCAATTACAACAAAGCAGTGCTCGAAATAAATTACTTAACACTTTAGAATGATTATTATGAAACGAATATACCTACATTACGCATTCATTATATTGGCTTTAATGATGGCCTCGTGCAGCAACAAAACCGAAACAGCTACAGAAACCGAAAGCGAAGCCATTGCTTTCACCCGGCAACAATTCGAAACCGTGGGCATGAAAATTGGCGATCCGGTTACCGACACCATTTACGACGAAATCCGAACCAATGGGTTTATACGGCCCGCCCCCGACGGTGTGGCACAAATAACGGCCCTGGTTGAAGGGCAAGTTTCGGGCGTAAAACATGCAGCCGGCAATTATGTCGAAAAAGGAGCGGTGCTGTTAAATGTGGGTGGCAGCAAGGTTATCAGCCTTCAAAACGACTTTGTTAAAGCCTGTGCCCAATACGATTTGGCCAAGCAAGAACAGGAGCGGATCAGTTCGCTGGTTGAAGATAAAATTATTGCCCGCAAAGATTTGCTTACGGCTCAAAACACGTATAAAATTGCCATGGCCGAAAAGCAATCGCTGCAAGCTTTGCTGAAAGCCATCAACCTCGATCCGGCAGAAATAGAAGCCGGAAATATTCACAGCAATTACAACGT
>JAFGAF010000218.1 GCA_016933815.1 Prolixibacteraceae bacterium | reverse complement strand
GGTAAAGAGCTGTATTCTACATTGAATTTTTCTTTTAAATACCCTGCTGCGGTTTGCGAACGGTCACTGCTTTTTTTGTGTTTTGAAACACCGCCTTTATTGAAAATTTTTCCAAATTCGATAGAAAATTGGGCATTGGCTGTACTTTTTATTTCTTCTATAGTTGTTCCTCCGTCGGGTATCCGTTTGTACTCGCTCCACGAACTGCCATCGAGGGTTTCGGAGTAATCGGGCAGTAGGGTATAGGTGCTGCCAAATTCTTTCATTACTTGTTTTAGGTACCTTAGGTCGGCAGGGGAGAACATGCCCGAAAACAAGTTGATTCGTTGCTCGTTGCTTGTTTTGGTGGCCATAGTTGTAACTGTGCTTAAAATGGCTTCGTGAAAGCCATCGGCATGGGTACCTTGGTAACTTGGGGTCGATGCGGTTACAAAAACCGGGAGATTTTCGAGATTTGTTTCAGCTATATATTGTCCCATGAATTGCTTCACATCGTCGCCAATAGTTTCGCTCAGGCAGGTTGTGGTTAGCGCAAGCACTTCGGGTTTGTATTGGGTGATGATGTTGTTAATGGCTGCATGGCAATTGGCTTTTCCCCCGAATATTGTTGCGTTTTCGTCGAAGTTCGATGACGCAATATCGACGGGTTCCCTGAAGTGCGAAATCATGTAACGCCTGATGTAAGTGGCACAACCTTGTGAACCATGTATGAGTGGCACACATCCTTTTATGCCTTTGTAAGCCAAACATGCTCCAAGGGGTGTGCAAAGCTTGCAGGCATTGCGGGTTGCAATATATTCTTTTTGTTCTTTCATCTTTCCTTTTTTAAAGTCAGTGGTCAGTGGTCAATGGTCAGTGGTCAATAGTCAATAGTCAGTGGTCAGTAGTAACGAATATTTCTGTTTATAACTTATCTCCTATCTCATAATGACTTAATGTCTAATGACTAATGACTTACCGCCAATGACTATTTTCGAATAAACTTCCACACCGGGCTTAGTGCCGAGGCGTGTACTTCTTTGGCGAAATTGAGCATCCCTTCGTAACCGGCCAAAGCCAGTTTTCGTTCGTGGTTG
>JAFGAF010000217.1 GCA_016933815.1 Prolixibacteraceae bacterium | reverse complement strand
ACGGAATATATGCTTCAGGTAAATTTGTTTTGCAATAGCTCACGTTTTTTATGATCTTATAAAAATTGCCAATATCTCAGTGCAAAATCTGTTTATTAAGGTCAGATAGCCTATCCTACCGTTGCGGGTGAATGCCCATAACTAATAATCATCATTGTTGGTACTTACCAAACATGTGCATTTCATCCTTTTATAAACGTTAACGTTAAAAATTGTTATCGGCCTTCATACTTTTGTGCTTTTTGTTATTTTAGCATCCCTAAATAAAATTAGATATACCGTGAACAGATTAATCATATTTGCACTCATTATTATTGTTTTAAGTTCGTGTAACAACAATAATTTTTCAATTGAAGGGAGAATCAGTAACGCTCAAACTCAAATGGTTTACCTCGATAAACTTAACATAAACGGCACAACCCCCTTCGATTCGTCGCGAATTGATGCAAACGGGAAGTTCAATATTAGCGGAAGCGTTAGTTACCCAACATTCTTCTTGCTAAGGCTAAGCGATCAAAAATTCATCACCCTGTTGATCGACTCAACCGAAAAAATACAATTCTCGGCCGACTACCTCAATTTTTCGAAAGATTACCGAATTGACGGCTCTATTGGTTCCGAAAAAGTAAAATTGCTTAACGACAAACTTGCCAAAACAAACACCACCATCGACTCACTGCAATCGATGTTGAACTTGTTTGCAAGCAACAGCACTTACCAACTGAACCGCCAAAAATGGCTTGCACAAATCGACAGCCATTATACGGCACAACAACAATTCTCGAAAAAGTTTGTCGAAGAAAACCCCTTTTCGTTGGCTTCGGTACTGGCCATTTACCAAAAATTCAACGACGGCAATTATGTAATGCAGGATTTGCAAACACTTAAAATGGCAGCTTCGGCACTTCACTCCATGTATCCCAACTCGGTTCATGCCCATACACTTTACAACGATACCGAGAAATTGGTTCAAGACATCAAAGCCCAGGAAATGCGGCAAATTATTCAACAATACGGCGTTAACTCGCCCGAGATCAACCTGCCCGACCACCAGGGCAACAATAAAGCCCTTTCGGCATTCAGGGGCAAATATGTATTGCTGCATTTTTGGTCGGCAACCGACAGGGGCAGCCGCATAATGAACCAGGTTTTGTCCGAAAACTACAACCAGTTCAAGTCGAAAGGCTTTGAAATATATCAGGTTAGTGTAGATACTGATCGCGAAGCTTGGCTCACTGCCATTGAAGACGACAGGCTTACTTGGACCAATGTTGGCGACATGGAAGGCAGTGTTGCAGCTGTTAACAGTTACAACATCAGCCGGATTCCGTATAACTACCTGATAGACAAAGAAGGGAACATAATTGCAAAAGACCTGAAAGGACCAGCAATTCTGAACACCCTGAGCAAAATTTTAAACTAATGATTTCAATATTCGATACAATTGTTACGTTTTAGCCCTTGTATCGAAATTTTTACTACACCTTGAACGTTTTTTTCTAAATTGCACCCGTTTTTAAATCAGGTAAACAAAAAATTGTCGGAAAAGAAAACATATTTTGTATCGGATGTCCACCTGGGTGCCCCGGCTTTAAATAACAACAACGAACGGGAACAACTTTTCGTTCAATGGCTCGATAAAGCAGCCAGCGATGCCGGAGAGATCTACCTGCTGGGGGACATTTTTGATTTTTGGTACGAGTACCGCAAGGTAGCCCCAAGGGGATTTGTACGCACTTTAGGCAAAATAGCCGAAATAACCGACTCGGGAATACCGGTTCACTATTTTACCGGCAACCACGACCTTTGGATATACGACTACTTACCAAAGGAGCTCAACATTGTTTTGCACCGCGAGCCTATTGTGACCAACATTAACAGCAAAACCTTTCTTTTAGGCCATGGCGACGGGCTCGACCCCAACGAAAAGGGCTACCTGATGTTAAAACGCTTATTTACAAGCAAAACAGCACAGTTCCTTTTTTCAAGCCTGCACCCTAACCTGGCTTTCTGGGTTGGACACAAGTGGGCAAAACACAGCCGCTTGTCGAAAGGTACCGGCCCCGAAGTAAGCAAAGGCCCCGAATTTGAATCGTGCGTAACTTTTGCAAAGAATAAACTGTTACAACAGCATATCGATTATTTTATTTTTGGTCACAGGCATATTCTTTTAGAAGAAGAAATTGCCCCCAAATCGAAAGTTTTCATTTTGGGCGAATGGATCAACTATTTCTCGTATGCTGTTTTCGACGGACAAAATGTAGAACTAAAGAAATTCAATAACCAAGGTTTGTGATTAAATTATGAGCAAAGCTATTTACACAGTAATCACCGCATCGGGCAGTTATATCCCCGAACTTGTGGTTAAAAACAACGATTTTGTTAATTACGAATTCTTCGATTCAAAAAACAACGAAAAGATTGATAAAGAGAACGAAGAAATCATTCAAAAATTTAAAGAAATCACCAATATAGACGAACGCAGGTGGGCTCGCGAAGACCAAATGACCTCCGACCTGGGAGCTTTGGCAGCAAAAGATGCACTCGAAAGCAGCGGCATCGACCCCGACTCGCTCGAATTTATTATTGTTGGCCATAACTTTGGCGACATTGATGCACACAACAACCGCTCAATGTTAATCCCAAACTTGGCTGCAAGGGTTAAACAACACCTCAACATCAAAAAACCTTCGATTGTTACTTTTGATGTGCTTGCAGGTTGCCCCGGTTGGGTACAGGCAATGATTGTGGCCAATGCAATGATCAAATCGGGAATGTACAAACGTGGGCTTGTTGTTGGTGCCGATGTAAACTCGCGTGTTGGCGACCCCTACGATCGCGACTGCATGATTTTTGCCGATGGCGCCGGCGCTGTTGTTGTTGAAGCAAAAGAAAGCGAAACCCCTGTGGGCATCCTTTCGCATGCCGAACGCACCGACGCTGTTGACTGGGCCGAAATATTGGTCATGGGGTCATCGCTCAATCCGAACTACGACCAGTCGCGACGCTACATACGCATGCAAGGCCATAAGGTTTATGTTTATGCACTGCAAAATGTACCGGGCGTTGCACGCGAAGCTCTCGAAAAAGCAAACCTGCACCTTTCCGATATCAAAAAAGTGTTGATTCACCAAGCCAACGAAAAAATGGACGAAGCTATTTGCCAGCGCTTAATGAAACTTTACAAGCTAAAGGGCGATGTGGCCGACATTATGCCAATGACCATCAGCGAGTTGGGCAACACTTCGGCGGCTACCATACCCACCATGTACGACCTAATCAAAAAAGGTAAAATGAATGGGCACGAGATCAAAAGTGGCGACAATATCATATTCACTTCGGTTGGTGCCGGAATGAACATTAATGCTGTTATTTACAAAGAAGTATAGTATAATTACAGGTTGAGGTTAAGGCTGAGAACTAAGTCTTAACCTCAGCCTTTTATTATTTTCAAAATAATCGGTTGATTTTTAAAAAGAAAACCTGTTGAATCACTACCCTAGCGGCCTATATCGGCTTTGACCAAAAAACGCACAATGCGCCTTGTGCGCTGCTCAACAAACACCGTACGATGATCGATTTCACGCGCTATGGCTTCGGGAGTATAATGCCTGATGGTAAGCAACTCTAAACCATCGTTATAACGCACATCGAACTGCTCCGAAAGTTGCTCAATAATGTCGAGAATGCCTTTTTCGGGAATATCGACCGAAACTGAAAGTTTTAGTGCCGAATGTTGAATGAGGTTGATCTTCATATCGAGCTTGGCAAACACATCAATCACCCATGCAATGCTTTTTTCATCCATGAATGAGAAATCGGGTTGCGAAACCGTTATCAACACTTGTTTGGTTTTCAGAATAAAAACCGGCACTGTTTTTACTCCCGGGTTTTCGTTTGCAGGGCCTATAATGGT
>JAFGAF010000216.1 GCA_016933815.1 Prolixibacteraceae bacterium | reverse complement strand
TACTAAATATGAAATACATGATTGCAATAATTTAATTGTTGATTTGAATTTTAGCCACAAATGCACGAATAACTTGTTATTCGATTTAGTTAAATCTGCAAAATCATTAAACTGATAATGATCTGTATTTCCACATAATACATCATAGTGTTCATATAAAACACGAATTATGGACTCTTTGAGTCCATTTAAATTTGTGAATTAGCTAACACTGAACGGTGTTTCGTGGCTAAAGCATCAGCAGTAATTTGGAATTTGTGTTTTGTGATTTGGAATTTGTGATTTGGAATTTGTAATGTATCTATGCCAAAGTCTTAAACCGCTCAATGGCCCTTTCGATTTCCGACACATCGGCTTTAAGCTGCACAACCAAATCGTGATATTTTACCATGCGATTTTCCGAATCGGCTTTTTTCTCAATCAATTCATTTTGCTTTGCATTAATCGAATCAAGTATGGCATTAATTTCCTTGATACTGTTAATGGTTTTGTCCGAAATGTCAATTATAGTATTGGTAATAACCTGAAAGCCCCGACCATGCTCCCCTGCCCTTGCGGCTTCAATCGAAGCATTGAGCCCCAAAATACGGGTTTCGGTCGATATGCCTTTTACAAAGCGCAAAATTTTATCGGTTTGCTCAATCAATTGATACAGCTCATTAATGGCAACAAACAGCGAAGCGAAATCGGTATTCAGCTTTTCGTTTTGCTTACCCAAACTATCAATTTTCTCGTTTAATCGCTCCATTTCATCAATAAGTTGGTCGCTTTGGGTAACACGGTTGTGAATATCGGTATCGATGGTAACCAGATGGGTTATTTCGCCTTTGCTGTTCAAAACAGGCATCAGTGCGGTTTGCGTCCATATTTCACGACCATTTTTGGTAATATTCAACGCCTCGTACCGATATGGCATTTTGGTAGCTTCAACGGTATCGAGCCGGTATTGAACATCGGGGCTAAACGATGTTTGGCGGTAATTACTGCCCAATGTGCGGATAAACTCATCGTAGGTATATCCATACATATTGGTAAAACCTTCGTTTATCGACAATATATTGCCTTCTTTGTCCATCAACATAATTGCATTGGGACTTTGCAAAACCAACCGGGCTAACAATTCGGAGTTTGAACAGCCCTTTTGTAGTTTTTCACTTTCGAGCTGTAACGCAAGCTTTTCAGCTTTTATTTGCTCGATTTCATCAGAAAATAAACGTTCTTTCGATCTCAACTTGTTCCATACACGAACAAGTAATGTTGTCGCTGCAATGGCAAACGTCAACACAATAAGGTTAAAAATCAACATGGTTTTATTAGCTAAAGTAAAATAATACACAAAAGTAACACAATACAGCTAACGAATATCTTTTTGATATTCTTTTCGCCTTTTAAGTATCTATTTGTTATAGTTTTTTTAACATCGAAAGACAAACAAAACAGCAAAACAAGCATTATTAAGTACAATTTGTTACCACCTTATTAACCTTTGCTTTTTCAAACCATCAATTTTTAGTTTCAATTGTTCAATCGTTATATTTGTATGGCAATTTAACTTTGCCGGTTAACAAACAATCATAAACAAAACAGAAATATCATGGCAGAATTTATTTATCAAAAACCTTTTCCGATCGAAAAAGACACCACGCCCTACCGTTTAATCACAAAAGAACACGTTTCGACTGTAGAATTTGACGGCAGGGAAATACTAAAAGTAGCCCCCGAGGGTTTGGAGTTGTTGGCACGCGAAGCTATTGCCGATGTTTCGTTCTACCTCAGACCAACCCACCTGCAAAAGGTAAAAGATATATTAAGCGATCCCGAAGCCACCGATAACGACCGCTTTGTGGCACACACCATGTTAATTAACCAGGTAGTATCGGCCGAAGG
>JAFGAF010000215.1 GCA_016933815.1 Prolixibacteraceae bacterium | reverse complement strand
TGGCTGAACAAAGATTTTCATTTTTGGCGGTTCATTTGGTCAAACAAGGCTGTTTGGCAAGCCGTATCGAACAATACAGTGTTACGACTGCCTGTGGCGAGTGCCTATTCAAGTATTTCGTATTCGCACTATTTGTTTAAAGTGATGAAAATTAACATTGGCGCCGAAGTTTATTACAATACACCATTTAATGCCAATTTTTACGAACCTTCAACCACCCGTTTCTATCTGCAAGATGAGTTATTAACAGGTGGTTACCCCCTGATCAACCTTTATGCAAACGCAAAATTGAAACGCACCAGGGCTTTTGCCATTCTTGAGCATGCAAACAGCCGTTTTAAGTTTGGCGAATTCTTCTCCACACCTCGCTATCCGCTCGAACAAATGACTTTCAGGTTTGGGCTTTTGTGGACTTTTTATGACTAATGCTACGTTTTCTGAACGTTAAATAACGCTTCTATTTAACCATAAATGAACGTGTTGCAGGTTTTTTATCCTTTCTTTGCCGCACTATTTATCAACAGTGCAAACTATTTTGTGTTTGCCGAAGTTTTAATAGATAAATACATATGCCGCTTTTATGGCATAGCCCATGTCGAACTAAAATATACGGTTTGAAGAAAATTTTGACTTATTTAACCATTGCTTTAATAGCGTTTAGTGCTTGTACCCTCACCGGAGGGCAAAAACAATTGAATACCGAAGTATTAAGCCCAAAAGCACCTAAGCAAAGCGAACTCGAAAGAATTCTTGAAGAAAAAGAATTGAGGGTCGTTGTCGATTATAACTCCACTAATTACTTCGTGTACAAAGGGCAGCCAATGGGTTTTCAGTACGAATTACTCAAAGCATTTGCCGATCATTTGGGTGTTGAACTGAAAATATTGGTGAGCAATAATCTCGACGAAACATTCAGGGGTTTGAATAACAGCGATTACGATTTGGTAGCAAAGAATCTTACGGTTACCAAGGAACGCACCGAAATGTTCGATTTTAGCGAACCGCTCATGTTAACCCGACAAGTGTTGGTGCAACGCTTGCCCGATGGAGCCGACACTTTAAGCAATAAACAGCTTGAACAATCGCTTGTGCGCGAGCAGTTGGAGCTTGCCCGTAAAACCATTCATGTGCAAAAAAATACTGTTTTTGTTCAGCGTTTGAAAAACCTTTCCGACGAGATTGGCGAACCCATCAAACTTGTTGAAGACTCGGTTTACGGCGTTGAGCAGCTAATTGCCCTGGTGGCAGCCGGCGAAATCGATTATACTGTTTGCGACGAAAATGTTGGTTTGGTGAATCAAAAATACTACAGCAATATCGATGTGTCAACCCCACTGAGCTTTAATCAGAAAATATCGTGGGCTTTGCGCCACAACTCGCCGCATTGGAAGGCTTATGTCGATGAATGGATAAGCGATTACAAGCAAACCGATGCCTACAAATATTTGTATTACAAATACTTTGATAGCAACCGCAGCTCGCAAATTGTTAAAAGCGAATACCACTCAATTACGGGCGGTAAGGTATCGGAATACGACGATTTGGTGCGCGAACTGTCGGCAAAATACGGTTGGGACTGGCGCTTACTGGCTGCCATAATTATGCAGGAATCGCGTTTCGACCCCTATGCCGAAAGTTGGGTGGGTGCAATGGGCCTTATGCAATTGATGCCCGAAACAGCCAAACAATACGGCGTTACCGATATTGTTGATCCGCGCGATAACATTACCGGCGGATTGGAATACCTCAACTGGCTCAACGATATTTTTCATCCTATAATTAGCGATACCGACGAGAGGTTGAAATTTGTTTTGGCATCGTACAATGTGGGCATTGGCCACGTAATGGATGCACGTAAACTGGCCATGAAATATGGTAAAAACCCTTCGCTATGGAAGGACAATGTTGATCAGTTCATTCTTAAAAAATCGATACCGCAATTTTATAAAGATCCGGTGGTAAAGTGGGGTTATTGTCGTGGTCAGGAGCCATACAATTACGTAATCAACATTCTCGATCGTTATCAGCATTATTTGAATGTTCTGCCCGACGAGAATAATATTGCTTTAGTTTCGCTTCCAGTTCTGCAATCATCATGGAGGTAGCTCCCCAAATGGTGTAGCCGTTTATTTGGTAGCAAGGCGCGTTAATTAATCCAATGTTGGTATCGACCTGTATTTTCGAGCGGTTATTACTGTCTAAAAAGGCCGATAGCTCAATGTCGATTAGCTCGTCAACTTCGTTTTTGTTGATTTGGAAAGCAGGTTTGGTATCGGTCCAGCCCACAAAGGGGCTTAC
>JAFGAF010000214.1 GCA_016933815.1 Prolixibacteraceae bacterium | reverse complement strand
TCGCGCATATCGACCCTGAAAGTAACCAACACACTATCGCTTAAGCGAACAGGTGCATCGATCAGCTGAATACTTCCGGCATCGTTCATATTTGCCCAGTTTTCATCGGTTAAACCGGTATTTTGCCACACTTTGCGGTGGCGTCTGTCGGTAATCCCTTGGTCTTGGTCGGTTACACACACATCGAAGCCAATAGCATCCAACAATAACAAACTATCTTTATTCAGAAAATTTCCATTTTTATTTTGCATTTCGCTAAAGGGGATGTAATATTCGCTTATTCGGTTTTCGCCCGACAACTGATTGGCGTATGTAAATAATTCGTTTATGATCGGGCTTCCATAAAGCTCTTCCTGAAAAACCCCCGAGTGTTGATAATGGCCTTGGTTATCGCGCGAACCAAGCCCGTCGTCCAATACAGCGTTCACATCGAGCGCCACCTCCGACAAATCGTAGGTCCAGGTTTCGAAACTACCTGCTTCCCATGCCGGATAATGATTATCGTCCTGCACATTCACTAACACAAACAATCCACTATCGGCCCACATGGCTTTCCAATATGCATTAACTGTAGGGTCTTCGCCTACAAAGTTTTGTGCAAGTGGCACAGCCTCAACACCGTTCCAGCATTGTTCTTCAACGCCATCGAGCATAGGGGCAATTGTAGTTTTGAGTACCTCAATGTGCGAAGGAGGTGGAGGTACGATATAAATATGCTCAATTTTGCTTACCCAAATGGTGTCGCCAATAGTTGGTTCCCAGCTTACATTTTGCTGGCCAGCAAATTGAACAACGTGAACATATTGCATATCGTTAGTAAACTCTCCCGATATTAAAGACATTTCATTAGGCGCCGGGTTATGCTGCAATGTCAAACGAGCTTGTATTTCTCCTTCGCCCCAAGGGTTTGGTATCGTATTTTCGTTATCGATAAGTACAATCATCGATTGAACCTGATTCGAACTCAAGGTATCGGCTGTGGCGCTACCCATTAAATACTTATGATTGCACCTTGCCGTATGTCCTGTTGTAATTTCGAATCGAGGAATGTATAATACCGACTCCCATTCGTTGGTAACAACCTGCAACAATTTTTCGCCTTCGTGTTCAACTATCGACATGCCGGCAGGTAAAGTTGAATTGTCGTAATTGGCAGGATTAAAAATCACATTGGGATCGTCGATATAGGCAGTAATTCTTCCAATAAAAATGGTATCGCCTGAAATAGCATTCCCATTACCGCTAAGCAATTCGCGTCCAGCAATCAACATGCCACTGCACCACAATCCACTGCCCGAGAAAACCGGAAGGCGGTACTCCATAAATTCAGTACTTGCAGGAAATTGCAAATTTGTAACCTCGCTCCAGTTGGGTTCAATAAATTTGAATAAACTATTCAATTCATTAATGGCATAACCCGAGGTGCCAATTTTGTATTTGGCCTCAAAAACCAAGTGGGTTACCTCATTTTCGATATAAAAAGGGTCGAAGTAAAATGATGAATTCCAAGCGTCGAGTGCAGCTTTCATGTAATGTACTCCGCCCTCTTCAACTATTGTCATACCGGCAGGTAAATTAGCCGGGTTGCAGGTTGCCGGGTCGAACAAAGTCACCTTGTGATCTAGTTCGGAAGTGGCACTTATATAGTATAAATTAATACCACTTGACTTCGAAAGTAGCTTAACGTATCCGGCCCCCGCAGTATAATTATAGGTTTCGACGTTAATAGAACCGCCCGGTGCCTGAAAGGTGTGAATAGTATCCCCGGCAGGACTGACCAGCAATAACTCGCGTGTCCCGATATCGCTCGAAGAGGTGCAAACTACCTTAATTTCGGCATTTTGCGGCACGTAAAACGATACTACACGGTATTGAGGATCAATTGTACTTCCTGCACCGCTGAGCTTTAATCGTGCGGTAAAATCTTTACCATCGGCACTGGCTGTACTTTCATCGAAAACAACAGGTTTATCAGATGTGGCATAAACCTTTAAACCGTCGAGGTTCAACTCGTAATTAACTTCGCCTAAACTGCTAAAGTACTGGGCACTAAAGTTCCATTCTTGTGTAATGGCTTTTAATTGAATAACCCCCAATAACAATACAAGGGTTAAAAGTGTGGATAAATGTAGATTTTTCATGGTGAATTAATATTGATTTTTTGGTCATTGCGGAGATATACAAAACATCGAAACAATGAGCGATGAAAGCTCTTTGTTTGAAAAATAAACCAATAAAAATGACTTTAGATTTGCACCCTTCAATATAAAAACCCACCTTGCTATTTGCAAAACCGAAGTATTTACTGAATAAATAGTATGACGATGTTATTTTCATGCAGGCAATAATTTAGCCTCGTTGGAATATTAAAAAATCTGTGCTAATTTAATCAATATCAATAGATATAAACAAATAATTTTTGTTTTTTTATTCTCCAAATTTAAAAAGACAATCTTGTCAGGAATCAAATATTGCTTATTTTTGATTTCTTTTTTGTTGAATTGACATCAAAGCTACACCAATCATATTACAAAACATAAATATATATATCGGATGATACTTTTCCCGAATGCAAAAATAAACATTGGCCTCGAGGTACTTTTTAAGCGCAACGATGGTTACCACGAACTCGAAACCGTATTTTACCCCATTGGACTTTCCGATATACTCGAAATTAACCCGAGCACTGCGTTTAACTTTACTCAAACAGGCATCGATTTTGGCGGATGCGCCAACGATAATATTGTGGTTAAAGCCTACCATTTATTACAACAAAAACATGCTTTGCCCAATGTATCGATACACTTGCACAAACAAATACCGGTGGGTGCCGGTTTGGGTGGCGGCTCGTCCGATGCAGCATTTACACTGAAAGGACTTAACGAGCTGTTCGCACTAAAACTGAGCACCGAAAAACTCGAAGAATATGCTGCCCAACTTGGCAGCGACTGCCCTTTCTTTATCAAAAACTGCCCTGCGTTGGCTCTTGGTCGTGGCGAAAACCTCACGCCCATAAACCTAAATATCGAAAAGTATGATTTGGTACTCGTTAAGCCTCCCATTTCGGTTACCACAGCCGAAGCCTACGCCAATATAGCGCCATTTATTCCCGAAAAATCGCTTGTCGAAACAATCATTCTACCTGTTAATGAATGGAAAGGGAATATCGAAAACCGTTTCGAAAAAACGGTTTTTGCAGCTCACCCCGAGATTCAGAAAATTAAAACCAGTCTTTATGACTTGGGAGCTGTTTACGCGGCAATGTCGGGGAGCGGATCAGCAGTTTTTGCTTTGTTCGATAAAGGAAATGAACCCGAGGCCAACAATTTTGAAGGATGCTTTTTCTGGCAAAAAAACAATAGTTTTGGGTAAAACCCACAAACATTGGATTAAAACACTTATTAACAGACACTTTTCTAACCCCAGCCTTAAGGCTGGGGTTAATGAATCGCATCTTTGAAAAAGGGGCCTTAGCCCATTGCAATTATCAAGATGTTAACTCATACATTTTAATCAAATTCTTTATAAAAGATTCTACTAGACAACAATCGAGAAAAAACATGACCGATAACTTTTTTTAACTTTTAAAGCTTAAACTTTTTGTCCGATACATGGTCTTTAATACAAGTTTGGTTTTTTAGATTTAGAAGGTGGTTTAAGAATTAATTTTATGCAAAAAAAAAGGCTGCGGTGTTCGCAGCCTTTTTTTTTATGCAATTTCAACCATTAGTTGTAATTTTTTCACAATGTCGTCGGGTGCTACATGCAACTTTTTGATTTTCCCATCGAAAGGCATCACAATCTGATTTTGCATCTTCATGGCCTCGAGAATGAGCAAAGTTTCACCCTTTTTAACCTGCTGACCACTTTTCACAAAAACGTCGAGTATGGTACCCGGAATAATCGCCATGATTTTTCGCGGATCGGGAACTTCCCATTTGGCCCTGTTCTCGAATTTCTTGGTCAATTCGGTTTTATACAAACCACTACCTATAAGCAGTGTAGGATATTCGCCGTAATCTTTTTCGTCGATATTTTCCATAACAATAAACGATTAAAATGGTGGAATGCCGTGTTTCTTTTGCGGCATCGAAACCGATTTATTTTCCGATACATCGAGTGCATGCAACAGCATTGAACGGGTTTCGGCAGGTTCAATTACCTGATCGATATAACCCTGAGCTGCAGCAACAAACGGATTGGCAAATTTCTCCTTGTACTCTTCAATTTTTTGTTTGCGCATGGCTTCGGGGTCGGCAGCCTCTTCAATTTCCTTACGGAAAACAATGTTGGCAGCGCCCTCGGGACCCATAACAGCAATTTCGGCTGTTGGCCAGGCAAAAACAAAATCGGCACGCAAGTGGCGCGAGTTCATGGCAATGTAACCACCACCATAAGCTTTACGAATGATTACTGTAATTTTTGGCACAGTAGCCTCGCTGTATGCATAAAGTATTTTTGCACCATGACGAATCACCCCCATGTGTTCCTGATCGACACCCGGCAAGTAACCCGGCATATCTTCGAGGGTAATTATCGGAATATTGAACGAGTCGCAGTAGCGGATAAAGCGGGCAGCTTTATCGGAGCTGTCGCAATCGAGCACACCGGCCAAATATTTAGGTTGGTTGGCCACAAAGCCGCAAGTGCGTCCGTTCATACGTCCAAAACCAATTACAATATTGGGAGCATACAATTCCATTACTTCGAAAAACTCCGAGTTATCGGCTATCGAACGGATAATGTCCTTAATATCGTAAGGCAAACGTGCATTTGCAGGTACAATTTTTTCGATTTTGTATTTTTTGAGTGGTTCTTTGGGTTCCACTTTTACACATTTATCGGTATTGTTCCTTGGTATCAGCTCAATTAATTTTTTAATCTGATCGAAGCATTCAAGCTCAGTTTTAGCATAGAAATGTGCGTTACCTGCAGTTTCGCAATGTACCCTGGCACCGCCAAGGGCTTCCATCGATATTTCTTCGCCCAAAACGGTTTTGATAACACTTGGACCGGTAATGAACATTTTTGAAATATTTTCGACCACAAAAACAAAGTCGGTTAAGGCAGGCGAATACACTGCACCACCGGCACAAGGCCCCAAAATAACCGATAACTGCGGAATAACCCCCGAAGCCAATGTGTTGCGGAAAAATATTTCGCCATAACCCGCCAGCGAGTTTACACCTTCCTGAATACGTGCGCCACCCGAGTCGTTGATACCAATTAGGGGCACGCGCATTTTTAAGGCATGATCCATAATTTTGGTAATTTTACGGGCGTGCATTAATCCCAACGAACCTCCGGCAACGGTAAAATCCTGAGCATAAATACAAACCGGCGAACCATGAATGGTACCTGTACCTGTAATCACACCATCGCCATGAAGTATTTTTTTATCCATGTCGAAATCGCGGGCCAAATGCTCCACAAACATGTCGTACTCATGAAATGAATCGGGATCGAGAATGGAGAGTATGCGCTCACGAGCGGTCAGTTTACCCATGGCCAACTGCTTCTCAATGGCTTTGTCGCCTCCACCCTTTTGAACTTCGATCTTTCGCTGACGAAGATCTTGGATGTTTCTTTTTAATGACATATGATTAAGATTTTAAATAACCTTTGTTTACAGTTAAAAAAATCCGAATCGATTAAGTATAATTTGCGGGGCAAAATTAAGAATATTTTTTAACGCGCGGCCCATTTGTATAAAAAATAGCCAATAATTGCGTAAAGTATATTGGGCAACCACATAGCCAACAAAGGAGTAATAGCACCACTCAAAGCAAAAGTTTTGGTTACCTGCTGAAACATTATATACGTAAAAGTGAGCAGCAAGCCCAAACCAAGGTGAAGGCCAAGCCCACCTTTTACCTTTCGCGAAGCCATTGCAACGCCAATTACCACTAAAACGAACGACGAAAATGGCACAGCCGTTCGTCGGTGCCTTTCAACTTCGTACTGTTCAATGGCATCAACCCCCCGCAGTTTCTGCAAATCGATAAACTCAATCAATTCAAATAAATTCATCATTTCAATATCGTCGGTTTGGCTTTTAAATTCCTCGGGGGTCATTGCCAGTGTTGTATCAATGCGTGCCCCTTTGGTTAAGGTTTCGTTATAACCATCAATGTCCCTGATAACGTAAGTACTGATGACCCACTTTTTCTTTTCACGGTCCCAACGTATGAATTCCGAAGTTAGTTTCGACACCAGCTTCTGATCTTCGAAACGTTCAATCGAAAACTTACGGCCATAATCGCTGTAGCTGTCAAACTTATCCATGTAAATATAAACGTTGGGCTCTATTTGTCTATGAATATTCTGATCGCGGTTTACCGGACGTTTTTTAATGTAGGTATATTTGAACTCCATCATTTTTTGGTTGGCACCCGGAATAACAAAATTGCCCAAATAATACGAGAATGAAGCAATTACCAAAGCCGAAATAAAATAGGGCCTCAAAAAACGCCTGAAACTGACCCCACTGCTTAAAACAGCAATAATTTCGGAGTTAAAAGCCAATTTCGATGTAAAAAATATAACCGAAATAAATGTGAACATGCCACTGAAAAGGTTGGTGAAATAGGGAATAAAATTCAAATAATAATCCAACACGATGTTCTTTAGCGGCGCTTCATTTTCAATAAATTTCTCAATATTTTCGCTTATATCAAACACAATGCTAATGCCCATAATTAGGGCAATCGACAATACAAAAGTTCCCAAAAACTTTTTAATGATATAAATATCCAAACGTGTAAAAGGTCGAAAATGCATTGTTTAATTTTACGTTATAACCTAACCACCAATTGTTTAACCATCAATTCTTTCCACTCTTTGAAACTATTTGCCAAAATATGTTTTCGAGCTTCGCCAACCAGCCACAAATAAAAAGCCAAATTATGCACACTGGCAATTTGTGCACCAAGCATTTCTTTCGAAATGATGAGGTGCCTTAAATAAGCACGCGAATATTGTCGATCGACATACGAAGTTCCATCGGGATCGACAGGCGTAAAATCGCGCTCCCACTTTTTATTCCTTATATTAATAATTCCCTTTTGGGTAAAAAGCATTCCATTGCGTCCGTTGCGTGTTGGCATTACGCAATCGAACATATCAACACCACGCTCAATGGCTTCAAGTATATTTACCGGTGTTCCAACCCCCATCAGGTAACGGGGTTTATCAACAGGTAAAACGGCATTCACCACATCGATCATTTGGTACATCACCTCTTCTTTTTCGCCAACAGCAAGGCCACCAATGGCATAACCATCGGCATTGTATTGCTGAACAGCCATTGCCGATTGCTCCCTCAAATCGGGGTAAACACAGCCTTGCACAATGGGGAAAAGCGTTTGATCGTAACCGTATTTGGGACTTGTTTTATCCATCTGGATCACACACCTTTCGAGCCAACGATGAGTGAGTTCCATCGATTTTTTTGCATAATTATAATCGGCATCGCCGGGGGTACACTCATCAAAAGCCATTACAATGTCGGCTCCAATAGTACGTTGAATATTGATTGCATTCTCGGGGCTAAACATATGGTACGAGCCATCGATGTGCGACTGAAACCTCACACCTTCCTCGGTAAGTTTGCGTATGTCGCCAAGCGAAAAAACCTGAAAGCCGCCACTATCGGTCAAAATGGGTTTGTTCCATCCGTTAAATTTGTGCAGGCCACCGGCTTCTTCAAGCACTTGCATACCCGGCCTAAGGTACAAATGATAGGTATTTCCCAAAATAATTTGAGCAGCAATATCGTCGGACAGTTCTTTCACATGAACCCCTTTTACCGAGCCGGCTGTGCCAACAGGCATAAATATTGGCGTTTCGATATTGCCATGCGCTGTACTTAATACGCCTGCCCTGGCTTTCGAACCCGAATCGGTATGTTGAAGTGTAAATTCCATATTAATGTTATTAAACGCACAAAAGTAAAAATAATTACCCTTTTACACGCAAAAGCATTAGTTTTGCCCCGTAATAGTTTAGCAAACTTCGCAAAGCATTCAATCAAGTGGAAATTTTAAAAAAATACTTCGACAAGCTAAGCAGCGATCAGCTTCAGAAATTTGAAGCAATGGGGCCTCTTTATACCGAATGGAACAGCAAAATAAATGTGGTTTCACGAAAAGACATCGACGAGCTTTACACCCGCCACATATTGCATTCGCTGGCCATTGCCAAAGTAATTACATTTAAACCCGGCACCCAACTGCTCGATGTAGGTTGTGGCGGAGGGTTTCCCGGCATTCCGCTTGCGGTTATGTTTCCCGAAGTGCAATTCACTCTTGTTGATTCGATTGGAAAAAAAATTAAAGTAGTAAACGAAATTGCATCAACACTACAATTAAATAATGTAAAAGGTATTAACCAACGTGCCGAAACCCTCAAACAAAAATACGATTTTATTATAAGCAGAGCTGTAACTGCATTTCCGGGCTTTGTTTCGCTTACCGCAAAACTTATTTCGACCAAAAACAACAACAGCATGCCCAACGGTATTATTTACTTAAAAGGTGGCGATTTTGACGAAGAACTGACCCCTTTTAAAAACAAAGCAGAAATTTTCGATATCAGCTGGTTTTTTAAAGAACCCTTTTTCGAAACTAAAAAAATAATCTACTTGCCTTTGTAACAACATTTAATGGGCTACAAAGTAATTTTTTATAAAAATTCGTGAAAAAAGTTTTTTACAGTGGAAAAAACATTTATTTTTGCACTCCGTTTTACAAATGATAAAAAATAAGCATTAAAAATATACTGAGATGACAAAAAGAACATTTCAACCTTCAAATAGGAAAAGAAAGAACAAGCACGGATTCCGTGAAAGGATGTCGAGTGTAAATGGCCGCAAAGTATTGAAAGCTCGCAGGGCCAAAGGAAGAAAAAAATTAACCGTTTCGGACGAACCACGTCACAAACGTTAGTATTTTCCTTTTAAAAAGCATTTACACGGCAAGGTGAAGATTTGTTTCTTTGCCTTTTTGTGTTTGTATAAGCTATGTTTTTCAACTTTGATGCAAGGTAACCCGAAAAACTAAGTTATTTTTGCTGAAACATATTTTTTTGGCTATGAGTTTAAAGATATTCCTGAAAAGCAAACCGTTTTGGATACACTTGGTATTGATTGCAATTACAATTTCGGTACTTGTTTACCTTTCGTTATTGCTACTCAAATCGTACACTCACCATGGAGAGGCGCTTTCTGTTCCCGATTTTTCGGGATATACCCTTGAACAATCCGAAATGGTAGCCAAAGAATTCAAGCTTCGCTACAGGGTAATCGATTCGGTTTACGTGCCCGGTGCTACCCCAGGAACAGTGCTATCGCAACAACCTGTGCCCGATGCAAAAGTTAAGCAAGGCCGCACCATTTATTTTACAATGACGGCCATTTCGCCCGAAAAAGTAAAACTACCGGTTGTGGTCGATGTTTCGTTGCGCGAAGCTCAAAGCCGGCTCGAAAATGCAGGTTTTAAATTGGGTGCCGTTGAATACCGCCCGTCGGAATTCCTCAACTTGGTGCTCGACAGCCGCTTAAACGGACAAAGCTTGCCTCAAGATACTTTTTTGGTTAAAGGCACTGCCATAAATTTAGTAGTAGGCAAAGGGCTCAGCAACGAAACAACGCTCATACCCAACCTTTACGGATTATATCTTAACGAAGCAAAAGAGAAAATTTACCAGTTAAGCCTCAATACCGGCGCACTGGTTTACGACCAATCAATTACCACTCATGACGATTCGGCCAACGCACGTATATGGAAACAAAGCCCGCCTTTTGCCTTGAACGAAGAAATTGAGCTGGGCATATCGGTCGATTTATGGCTCACCATCGACATTGAAAAACTGGGCGACACCGAGCTGATGAACCTGCAAAACGACTCAATTATGCAACAAACCGATTCCCTATTTGCAGTGCCCGACACAAGCGAAACTATTCAATTCTAAAACAATGCACGAAAATTTCGACGACACAGAAGAACTCGACGATAATAACCTTTACGAACACTTCAGGTTTGAAGCCGACGCCGGCCAAAAAACCATGCGCATCGACAAATTTCTGGTCAACCGCATGGAAAGCACCTCGCGAAACCGCATACAACAAGCAGCCGATGCAGGCAGCATAATGGTAAACGGCCAGCAGGTAAAGTCAAACTACAAAGTAAAACCCTGCGATATCATCAGCATTGTACTCGACTACCCACGCCGCGAGCTCAAAATCATTCCCGAAGATATTCCGCTCAATGTGGTTTACGAAGACGACCAGCTGATGGTGATCAACAAACCGGCAGGATTGGTCGTTCACCCCGGTCACGGAAACTATTCGGGAACTTTGGTAAACGCACTGGCCTATCGCTTTCAAAACCTTCCGCTTTTTAACGCCGACGACCCCCGCCCCGGGTTGGTTCACCGTATCGATAAGGACACCTCGGGCTTGCTGGTAGTGGCTAAAACCGAACTGGCTAAAAACCATTTGGCCTTGCAGTTTTTCAATAAAACATCGAAACGAAAATATCAGGCTATTGTTTGGGGCTGCCCCAAGGAACCCGAAGGCACCATTACCGGACACATAGGCCGAAGCTTGAAAAACCGGCAGGTGTTCACCGTTTTCGAAGACGAAAGTTATGGAAAACACGCCGTTACCCACTACAAGCTTATCGAAGATTTAGGCTATGTATCGATGGTTGAATGCAGGCTCGAAACAGGTCGCACCCATCAAATAAGGGTGCACATGCAACACATTGGGCATCCGCTGTTTAACGATTCAACTTATGGCGGCGATAAAATACTGCGCGGCACAACTTTTTCAAAATACAAACAGTTTGTCGATAATTGTTTCAAGATATGCCCCCGTCAGGCACTTCATGCTAAAACACTGGGCTTTGTTCACCCAACAACAGGCAACGATATGCTTTTCGACTCGGAGCTTGCCACCGACATGCAACAACTGGTTGACAAATGGCGCAACTATACCGCAAACCGCATCGACGAATAATACTTAACCTTTACAATATGATACTCGACCGCATTGAAAATTACAGCCTGTACTCGGGCTTGGGCATTAACATAAAAAAAGGTTTCGATTTTTTGGCAAAAACCGATTTTTCGAAACTCGAAGCAGGCAAATACCCTGTAGATGGCGAAAATATGTTTTTGCTTATTAACGAATACGAAACCAAAAGCAAAGCCGAATGTAAATTGGAATCGCACCAAAAATACATCGACATACAGTTAATGATTGAAGGCAGCGAAGTAATGGGCTACGTTGCTAAAAACGAACAACAGCCTACCGAAAATTTTCTTGCCGAAAAAGACCTGCTGTTTTATAACGAACCGGCCACATTTTTTGAAGTAAAACAAGGCGAATTTGCTCTCTTTTTCCCCACCGACCTGCATCAACCCGGAATTGTTGCACACACAAAAAGAACAGTAAAAAAAGCTGTATTAAAAATTAAGGCCATAGAATAAACAATTGAAAAAATCACTACCTTTCAGCAACATTCACCAACCGAAACAAACAACATAACACATTGACTGATTAACATTTATATAAATCATTCACACTAAAACCACTGTTATGGGAAAAGAAAAAAACATTCAAAAGGGGAGCGAGAAAAAAGCTCCCGAGAAATCGTTAAAAGAGAAACGATTGGCAAAAAAAATGAAAGAAAGATCGAGAACGGACTAAAAATGACGTTCAAAGAATGCAAACAAAGCCCTGATACAAATTGTGTCGGGGTATTTTTTTCAAGAAAAAATGAATCGCTTCTTTTTTTATCTTTACAGCCAAATTCAAAAAAAATATGTCGAAAAAAAATATAGCAGTTATATGCGGCGGCAATTCGTCGGAATATGTTGTAAGCATTAAAAGCGGTAAAAACATTCTCAACAGTATCGATACCACAAAATTTACCCCCTGGCTTATTCGCATTCGCTTCGATGAGTGGATTGTTCTCGATGGCGAAAACACCTTAGCAACAGTGGATAAAAGCAATTTCAGCTTTACAATTAATGGGCAAACCATTAAGCCCGACTATGCTTTTATTATGATTCATGGCACACCCGGTGAGGATGGCGTTTTACAAGGATACTTCGATTTATTGAACATCCCCTACTCTACCAGTGGCGTTTACGCATCGGCCCTAACCTTCCATAAATTTTACTGCGACAATTTTGTGCGTGCATTCGACATTCCCAAAGCACGCTCGGTTTACATTCGCAAAGGCGACAAAATTGACATTAAAGAAATTAGCGACAAATTGGGATTGCCGTTTTTTGCCAAGCCAAGTGCCGGAGGTTCGAGCTTTGGTGTTACCAAAGTAAAAACAACAGCGCAAATTTTGCCTGCAATTGAAGCGGCTTTTGCCGAAAGTGCCGATTGCCTGTGCGAAGAATTTATCGAAGGCATGGAACTGGCCGTTGGAGTGATAAAGCTAAATGGTAAAATAGTTCCGCTTTTGCCCACCGAAGTTATTCCGCAAGGTGAATTTTTCGATTTCGACTCGAAATACAAAATTGGCGGTGCAACCGAAATTACACCCGCTCGCCTGCCCGACAACCTAATTGA
>JAFGAF010000213.1 GCA_016933815.1 Prolixibacteraceae bacterium | reverse complement strand
TAATAATAATTTACAATTCAATATTTTAAAATATATATTCACAAAAACACGAACTATGGATTCTTTGAATCCATTTTTATTTGTGAATTAGCTAACGCTGAACGATGTTTCGTGGCTAAAGCATCAGCAGTAATCGGTAAAAAAAAATCTCAATTAAGGTAGTGAAATTTGCACACACAAGCTTTGCTCAAATTTGTTTCGTAAATTAGTTCCCGAATTTATTTTTTGTGAATCGAAACTATTAAACTTACTGATGATGAATTTATCGAAATTAAAGAACTTCAGAAAAGCAGCTTACTTGTTGATGATAACAACAAGCTTGTTTGCATTTAACGAAACCCTTGCCCAACCCTCGGGAGGCCCTTACGGCCCGGTAAATACTACTTACGAGATTCCCAAAAACGCCAACCAGGTATTTTATGTTGCACCCGATGGCAAAGCCGATTGGAGCGGACAAAGTGTTGATACGCCAACTAGCATCGAAGCAGCAGTTGCCAAAGCCTCGACCAACGATGTGATTGTGCTCAGGGGCGGCACCTATCGCACAGGCAACCTTATTACCAATCAGGGCATTACCCTGCAAGCTTACCAAAACGAAAAACCGGTATTAAAAGGGACAAAACTTGCCAACGAGTGGACAAAGCTTCGTACCGAATTGTGGATCACCAAGTGGGAGCATTTTTTTCCAATGGCTCCGGCCGACTGGTGGGTACGCACCCGTCAGGGCATGTGGACCCCCTTGTACAAGTTCGACAACGACATGGTTTTTGTCGATGGAAAACTTTTGAACGCAGTAGGTTGGGAAGGCGATGTTGATGAAAACTCGTACTACATCGATTACGACAACCAACTGGTTTACGTTGGCACCAACCCCGAAGAAAAAGAAGTGGAAATTACCGCATGGGACGTAGCCATCCACCGGGTAAACCACGATGCAAACGGCAAACAAAGCGATAAAAAGGGCTACACACTAAAAGGGATCACCTTTACTCAATATGCTTATCGCGCCCTCGAAATTGACGGCTATAACCCCG
>JAFGAF010000212.1 GCA_016933815.1 Prolixibacteraceae bacterium | reverse complement strand
GGAGCTGTTGTAACCGGTAATGTTAAACCTTATGCGCTTATGCTAGGAGTTCCGGCAAGGCAAACCGGCTGGGTAAGCCGTTGCGGAGTGGTGTTAGGCCCAGATTTAGTTTGCCCCGAAACAGGTGAAAAATACATACTTAACGATGGGGCTTTGTTATCTTTGTAAAAATATTGAGTAAAAATGGAGAATAAGCAAAACATATTCAGCAAAATTGAAAATCGAACCATTACAGTGGGCATAATCGGATTGGGTTACGTGGGTTTGCCTTTGGCTGTTGCTTTTGCACTCGAAAGGGTGAAAGTAATTGGTTTCGATATGTCGGACGAAAAGGTGACGAGTGTAAACAATGCCCGAAACTACATTGCCGATGTGCAAAATGCCGACCTTCAGAAAGTTGTAAATGGGGCATACTTAAAAGCTACCGATAATTTTAGCGAGTTAAAGCATTGCGATGCTGTTATAATATGTGTGCCAACTCCGCTCGACCGTTTCAAAAAACCCGATATGGCGCATATCGAAAATGCTTGTGTGGCAATTGGACGAAATATGAAACCCGGAACTTTTGTTTCGCTCGAAAGCACCACTTACCCAACTACCACCGAAGATTTTGTGCTCCCCATTTTAGAACGCGAATCGGGTCTTCAACAAGGTGTCGATTTTTGGCTGGCCTTTTCGCCCGAGCGTGTCGATCCCGGAAACCGTCATTTTCACACTCGTAACACACCAAAAGTGTTGGGGGCTTTAACACCCGATGGGCTCAAAATTGGAAAAGCAGTTTACGAAATTTGTATCGACAAAGTTTACATGGTCAGTTCTCCGCGTGTAGCCGAAATGGTAAAAATTTTAGAAAATACCTACCGCTTGGTAAACATCAGCCTTATTAACGAAATGGCTTTGCTTTGCGGCAAAATGGACATCAATATTTGGGAAGTGATTGATGCTGCCAAAACTAAACCTTATGGTTTTCAGGCTTTTTATCCCGGTCCGGGTATTGGCGGGCATTGCATCCCGCTCGATCCGTTTTACCTCGAGTACATTGCCAAAAAATTCAATTTCGATTTAAGCATGATTCACACAGCCGGACACATCGATATGATGATGCCTCACCGCATGACCATCAAAATTACTTCGGCATTAAACAGACACAAAAAAGCCGTTAACGGAAGTCGCATATTGTTTTTGGGTATTGCTTACAAACCCGATATCGACGATTCACGCGAGTCGCCGGCATTGCGCATGATCGACGAAGTAGCGGCCAAAGGAGGCAATGTGCTATATCACGATCCTTTTATAAAACAAGCAACAACACCACAAGGAATACAAATGAAATCGGTTGAGCTAAACGAGGCCGAATTAGCGAATGCCGATTGTGTTGTAATTACAACCAACCATACACTTTTCGATGCCGATTTTATTTTGCAACACTCAGCTTTAATTGTTGATTTAAAGGACCTTATAAAGGAAGCAAGCGGGAAAGTTTACAAACTATAGAAATTTTGTAACTTTACACTGTTTAAAATTGACAATCATGAATGATTTAAATTTATATATAAAAATATCGATGCTACCTGAGCCTCTTAAACTTAATGTTCTTGAGTACATTGATTCTGTCGTTTTGAAAAAAGCCAAGTTAAAAAATTTAGATTCAAAGCATCCTAAAGCAGGATGTATGAAAGGTACTTTTAGAATGGCACACGATTTTGATGAGCCACTTGATGACTTTAATGAATACATGTGATCATGAGAATATTGCTTGATACACATGCTTTCATTTGGTTTGTTGAAGATGACGAACAACTGCCTTTTGCTGTTAAGAATAAAATTGAAGATATAGAAAATGAAATCTTTTTAAGTATTGCATCTTTATGG
>JAFGAF010000211.1 GCA_016933815.1 Prolixibacteraceae bacterium | reverse complement strand
TTATACAATAACGATGGGCTTACATTCATCTGAGTTGCAAACTCTTCTTTTCCAAAATCGACATTCGACAGGTTTTGGGCAATAACCTGCATGGCCTTTTTAACAAACTGATCGTTTAGCTCGTTATCAAATAAAACTTCGTTCTCATTGCTATCGAAAAGGCTGATAGCCCTTTCGCGAATTTGCTCCCTGTTTTTCACAATGGTTTTAATGCGCTGAATAAGAATGCCCATATCGAAGGGCTTGGTGAGGTAGTCGTCGGCACCCAGGCCCAAACCATGCAACTGTTCGGCTTTTCCGGCCAAAGCAGTCAACAAAATTATTGGTATGTGGCTGGTTTCGTAAGTCGATTTCATTAAGCGGCACAATTCAAATCCGTCCATATTGGGCATCATCACATCCGACACCACCATGTCGGGCATTTCTTTTTGAATATATTCCCAAGCCTTTTTACCATCAACGGCCGAACTAACCTTGAACTGCCCGCTCAATGGTACTTTCATAAATTTGCGCAAGTCGTCGTTATCTTCAACCACCAATACGTGCATGGAGCGATTTTCGGCACCAAGCTCAGGCTGCGGCACATCAACATTGTATTCGGCGTTAAATTTTTCTGGTTGAGCTTTTTGCTTTGGAGCTTCTGAAACTGTTTGTAACGGAACTACAACTTTAAATGTTGCTCCTTCGTTTTCCTGACTTTGACAGTTTATGTTGCCCCCATGCAACGATACATAATTTTTTACCAGCAATAAACCTATTCCCGAGCCAACAATTTTTGAATTTACAGCATTCTCGCCCCTGTAAAATTCTTTAAACAAGTGCCGCTGTGCTTTTCGGCTAATACCAATTCCTTGGTCGATTACTTCGAGCGCCCAGGTATCGGTTTTCTGCGAAAGGATAATTTTCACCAAGCTGTTGGGTTTTGAATATTTAATTGCATTCGAAATTAAATTATCGAGCACCTTTTCAATCATCGACTCGTCAACAGCTGTAACGCATTGGTTTGTATCGTGTTCAAAAACCAGCTTAACCTTGCTTTTTTGTGCAAACGATTCGAACATCATTTTCCGTTGCTTGATTAAATCAACCATATCGGTCATTGCCAACGACAAATGTTCTTTTCCTATGTCAACCTTCTGAAAATCGAGCAATTGTGTCGATATGCGCGACAAGCGACCGGCTTGTTCCGAAGCCAAATTCAAATAATACCTGCCATTTTGCGAAAGGCTTTTCTCTTTGTTCAGCTCTTCGATAGGAGCATTAATAAGTGTCAACGCAGTTCTGATATCGTGAGCGGTATTTGAAAAGAAACGAATTTTTTCTTCGGAATGTATTTTCCGCAAATGATCGATATAATACAACAAGAGGAAAAAAATCAGGGTCATTACAAAAACCAGCACCAACGAGAGAAACCACCATGTTCTCCAAAAAGGTGGTATGATGTTCAATTTGAGACTGCGCTCGTCGATGATGTGTGTCAACGACGAATCGAGCATTCTTATGCGCAGAGTAAAATCACCGCTGGGGATATTGGTATAGGTAAGCATCCTGAGGGAGCTTGCCTGACGCCAATCGGTTTCGAGCCCCTCGAGTTTCCAGGTAAATTTTGTTCCTTCGCCGGTTAAACCCAAAGGAATCATTTCGATAGAAATGGTGTTGTTATTGTGTTTTAATGAAAATTCCGACATGCTGTCAATGGGCATGGTAAGGGTCATAAAATCGGCATTACGAACCGAGCGGCCCGAAACAATAATGTCGTGAAAATATATTTTTCCTTTGGGCTGAATTTGTTGCAGCTCGTTGGGATGAAACACAATTGCGCCGTTATTGTTGCCCATAATCAGCTGGCCGTTTTGCATTATGCTGCCTGCATTCCAATTAAACGAAACGTTGGCTAACGATAAAACCGATGAGTAATTAATAACCTGTTTGTCGCTCGGGTCGAAACGGCACAGGCCTCCTTCGGTTCCCAACCAAAAAAAGCCATCTGAATAATTAATGCTGTTGATAAAATTCGAAGGCAGACCTTTTTCCATGTTAAACTCTTCGATATCGCCACTCACATGGTTGTACCTCACCAACCCGTTACCACTTGTACACAACCAAATATCGTTGCCATCAACATGCATATCGTAGGTTAAATACCCCTCCAGTAGGTTCTGAAATGCGCCTGTTTTTTTATCAATTTTAACCAAACCATAAGTGCAGCCAAGCAACAAATAGTTCTCGTCGAGTTCGTTAATGGTATTTATTGGCAGCTGAACAAACATTTCGAACTTATTTGACTTATGCCTGTAACACATCAAATTACCCTGCACACCGCCAATCCATATATCGTCATTGCTATCGCGAAAAATATCAAAGATATAATCGTTACCAAAAGGGGTGTTGGTATTGCTTCTCGAGAAATGATTGATTTCACTTCCGGTTTTACCATCGAGCAAATATACCCCCGACGAATATGTCCCGGCCCATATACGGCCAAACCGATCTTCGCATAGCGACAAAAACACCTGAGCCTGTTTTTGGGTATTGTGGTAAAAAGCGTTCCACTTATCATTAGCAGCATTGTACATGCTTACGCCATTGTTAGTGGCAAACCAAAGCTTACCGTCCGATGCCTCAATCGCACTGTTTACATCGTTATTTACGAGCGAATTTGGGTTGTTTGGCACATGGCTTATTTGTTTAACCAATGGCGATGCCTGATCGAAAAACGACAATCCGCCACTATAAGTACTGACCCAAACACGCTCGTTGTCGTCGCAAAAAATATCGTAAACACCGTTGCCTTTTAATGAATAGGGATTATCGGAATTGTCTTTATAAATATTTACAAGCTTATTGGTATGTCTGTTAATCTCCCAAATGCCTTGTCCGTCGATACCGCATAATAAAGTTGAGTCGGTATTGGGTGTGATGGCCAAAATAGGCTGCTTAGGGAAACCATTAATCAAAACCGGTGAGTATTTCAATTTCGTAAAATCGAAAGTATAAAGCCCGTCGGAAAGTGTACCAATCCAAAGCTTATTTTTTTCGCGCTCGTAAAATAAACTATTGGCCGAAAGCACACTACCTTGCTTAACCGTAAAAATCTGTTCAACATTTAAGCTTTTGGCATCAACTTTATACAGCCCGTCGTCTTTTGAGAAAGTAAGGCTATCGGGGGCAACAAATTCAAGTCCGTTAATATTTTCGTTATGCGTACCAATCAGGTTTAACTCACCATTATTGTATAAATACAAACCAACCGATGAAGCCAACCATAACCTGCCTTCACTATCGATCTGCAATTTATTCAAACTAAGAAAATTATCATTTAACAAGCGACTCATGTTCAACAAAAAATCAAATTTATCGCTTATTGAGTTGTAAAGAAAGAATTGCCCGTTGTTGGTGTAGGCATAAAGCTTTGCATCGCGGTAGGCCAGCTTTACATTTATGATATTGGCCTTTTCGTACGGAAGGTGGTAAATGCGGTAATCGTCGTCGCTCACTCGAAGAATACCGGCTTTCGACGATGTCCAGATAAAGCCAACATGATCCTGGCAAATTGAGTTGGTTTCGCGCATCGATATACCATACAATTTATTTATGCTGTAAAATTTTGCATTAAAAGCATAGTTGTATTGTACAAATACAAATAGACATAAAAAGAAGGTAAAATATTTGGATACACCTTTCATAAATCATCGTCACATGTAAGTTCGCAAAACTTGCAATAATTGACGTGTAAAGATATGAAAAGTTTATTGATGAAGGGGTATAAATAAAAAATGACCCTTTCGAAAGGTCATCTACTCATTTCATTCTAAATGTCCAACATTTAAAATAAAACTAACTGTATGTTGTTCGTTAATTAATTTGAGCTTTTCGATTCAGCGAAAAATGTGATTCCGAAAGCAGCTGCAAAAACGATCATTCCGATTACTAAGTATAACATGGTGTATGGTTTTAAATGATTAACACTACAAATGTAAGTGAAGGAAACGACGTGAGAAAGAATTTGAGCTTGTGTTTTACGAAAGCACTTTTTGACCTGATTAACGTTCAATTTAACCTGACAAAACACTATTTAAATGTGACCAAAAAATCAAAAAACATGAGTTTTATCCATTTTTTGGGGATTTATATCGCAAAAAACCCCGGAGTTTTTTCCAAAAAGATCAACTCCGGGGTTTAAAAAAAGAATAGTGTGTATTATTCAACTATGCTTACCCAGTTGTGTTCGTCGGGTTCGCATCCATATTGTATGTTGATCAGTTTATCGTAGAGCTTTTGGGTAATTGCACCCGGCTCGTCGCCATAAGTGTAGCGAATATCTTTGTCGGCATCGTAAACACTGCGAACAGGCGAAATAACAGCAGCAGTACCACAGGCACCAGCTTCGGTAAATTCGGCCAGTTCTTCAACAGGCACTTTGCGTTCTTCAACGTTTAAGCCCATATCGAGTGCCAACTGCCTCAAACTTTTGTTGGTAATTGAGGGCAATATCGATTCCGATTTGGGAGTAACGTACGAATTGCCTTTTATACCAAAGAAGTTGGCAGGGCCACACTCGTCGATGTACTTCTTCTCTTTTGCATCGAGATAAAGCACTGCCGAATAACCTTCGGCATGGGCACGCATGCCCGCCCTTAAACTAGCTGCATAATTGCCACCAACCTTTATAGTTCCTGTACCAAGCGGTGCAGCCCGATCGTACTCGCGATAAATCACATAATCGGTAGGTTTGAAACCTTCTTTGAAATAGGGACCAACAGGCATTACAAAAACTACAAACAAATATTTGTTGGCAGGCTTAACTCCCACTTGAGGACCGGTACCAATCAGCACAGGCCTGATATACAATGATGCACCCGAACCATATGGCGGCACAAACTCACTGTTCAATTTTATGGCTTTAAAAACGGCTTCTTTAAACTTATCAACCGGTAATTCGGCCATTAAAATCCCTTTCGCCGAAGCTTGCATGCGCTTGGCGTTTTCGTCGATACGAAACACCCTTATTTTTCCATCCTTACCGCGGTAAGCTTTTAATCCTTCGAAAGCTTCCTGCCCGTAATGCAAGCAAGTAGCTGCCATGTGCATGGTAATTTGATTCGACGACGACACCTCTAATTCGCCCCACTCGCCATTGCGAAAATAGCAGCGCACATTATAATTGGTATCGGAATAACCAAACCCTAAATTTTTCCAATCGGTATTTTCCATTTTTATTTATGTTTTCCAGTTAACTGATTCAGATTTTCACCAAAAGTAAAAAAATTCGAATAATTGTTTACTTCTTACAAAATATTTTATTCACTACCCTCAAAAGTAATATGGTAGCCACTATGCTTACGAATATTGATTACCTTGTTGCTATCGAAAATTAAATATTGCCCTTTAATACGCGCCAAAACGCCTTCAACAAGCGGCTGCTTATCGAAACTTAGCGAAGCAACAGTTTCGGGCACATAGTTGCCTGGAAACTCAATAGTGGTAACTTGATTGTCGGGGAGCAAATATTTTTGCAACTCGGGATGCAACAATTCCGACAATTCATTTTTCTTCCCAATAAGGTCAGGTGCATTCTCCACTTGATTTTTCAGCATTGCTTGCCAATTTGTTTTATCGGCTACATGTTTTTTGAGCTGGGTTTCGATAAGGCCGGCAATATGCCTGTTGGGTGTTTTGGCTAGCTTTATGGCCATGCTGGCACCCTGATCGATCCACCGTGTTGGTATTTGATGATGACGGGTTACCCCAACCTTCACGCCGCTGGTAAGCGATAAATAAACGAAATGATCGATCAGGTCGTGCTGTTCTGCCCACTCCATATCGCGGGCAATACCATATTGTGCCATCGATAATTCGGGGTTAACTACGCTGGGATCGGCCATTGGAACAGTTTGAAAACAGGCATAACAATAACCATCGGCAAACGATTTATTGGTTTGCTTACCACATGCCACACAGTTAATCACACCATTATGTGTTAGCTTAATATGCTTTCCAATAAAAGAATTCAAATAAAGCTCGCTGTTGCCCAGCACCAAATAATAATCGACCGGAGTGTTATACTCCGACCTCATTTTTATCAAATTTCCTGAAAGATTCATTTTAAATTAGAATTTACGAACAAAGATAGCCGAATTAACTTAACACTATTTGATGAAAATCAGTAAAAGACAAAGCCCTGCTCGATGTTTCGAACAGGGCTTGTACTATATTCTAATAGCCGAAGTTGGTGTTATGCAACAACAGCTTTTTTCCTTTTGCGCAAATCGTACGAAATTGGAGTTGCAATAAACAACGATGAATAGGTACCAACTACCACACCAATCATCAATGCAAAGGTAAAGCCACGAATGGTTTCGCCACCAAAGATGAAAATAGCCAACAACACAACAAAAGTTGAAAGCGAAGTACTGAAAGTACGGCGCAATGTACTGTTTAGAGCACTGTCGGTATTGGTTTCGCGGTTACGTTTTGGGTGAAGGCCCAAGAACTCACGGATACGGTCGAATACAACTACGGTATCGTTAATTGAGTAACCCAACACAGTTAAAATTGCAGCAATAAATGCCTGGTCAATTTCGAGCGAGAAAGGCAATACACCGCTTAACAACGAGAAAATACCCAACACCAACAAAGTATCGTGGGCTAAAGCAGCAATTGCTCCCAAACCAAAACGCCAGTTACTGAAACGCATTAAAATATAAAGGAAAATGATGATCAACGCTAAAATAATAGAGATCATTGCACTAACCTTAATATCGTTCGAGATAGTAGGACCTACTTTGGTCGAACTTTGAATGTAATCTTCAACAAATTCTTTTTTGCTTACATTATCATCGAGCATTGGTTTCAATCCTTCATACAACAAGTCTTCAACCTGATTATCAACGTTTGCATCGTGGCTATCAACCAAGTAGTTTGTAGTTATACGTACCTGATTGTTGCCTCCAAAGGTTTTCACTTCGGGAGCCCTGCCAAATGCACCAGTAAGGTTGCTGGCCACATCCGACACCTGGATATCCTCGGGGAAGCTAACCACATAAGTACGACCTCCTTTAAAGTCGATACCAAGGGTTAAGCCTTTTGTAGCAATAGAGCCAATTGAAACAACCATCAAAATACCCGATACAATGTAAGCAACTTTGCGTTTTTCGAGAAATTTGATTTTGCTGTTCATTAACCAATCTTTGGTAATGGTTGAAGCAAACTTGATCTTTTTGTCCTTGCCCATAAAATGCTCAAAAATTAAGCGGGTAAGGAATATTGCACTGAACAACGAGGTAAGGATACCAATAATTAATGTGGTAGCAAAACCTTTAAT
>JAFGAF010000210.1 GCA_016933815.1 Prolixibacteraceae bacterium | reverse complement strand
GTTCGCGAAGCCGTTCCGAACGAAAACCTCAAACTCGAAAAAAATTCGATGTTTAACATCGGTATCGACTATTCAGGCAAGCAACAGCAAACAACCTTGCATGCCGATTTATTCTTTGCTACAACTCACAACCTGATAATCAGGCAAGAACTTCCACCAACCTACGGTTATACCGAGTATTACAACAACGGAGGAAAACTTGCCAATTATGGTGCCGAAATAGGTTTTGAAAACTGGAGGAAAATTGGCGAAGTAACTTGGACCAATAACCTTACTGCCAACACAAGCTTCTCGATGGTAACAAAGCTCGATTTCATTAACCCCGAAATGGAGAATATAATAACCAACGTTGAAGGTGCCTCGTACATCACTTCGGTAGGCCATGCGCTAAATGCGTTCTATGGATACGAAACCAAAGGCATTTTTAAATCCGACGACGAAGCCAAAGCAATTACTGGCCCCAATGGGGTACCCATGCGTGCCGGCGACATCAAATTCGACGACAAAAACGGAGATAAAATTATTGACGAACTCGACAAAACCATTATCGGCAATCCCAATCCGTTTTTGTTTGGAGCCTGGACATCTGCCGCAGCATACAAACGCTGGGAGTTTAAAGCCACATTTACTTACAGTGTTGGCAACCAAGCATACAACTATGTTCGTTACAAAGCCGAATCGATGGACACCTACGCCAGCCAACTGGCTTCGGTTAGCGACAGTTGGAGCGCTAACAACACCAATGGAGAACTGCCTCGCGTTTCGTTTGGCGATCCTACCGGAAACACTGTATTCTCCGACCGATGGATCGAAGATGCTTCGTACCTGAAAATCAAACAACTTACAGTAAGTTACAAATTGCCGCAATCGAAATATTACTCAGGTGTAAGCCTTTACTGTACTGCATCAAACCTTTTAACCTTAAGCAGGTACTCAGGTTTCGACCCCGAGTTTTATTACCTGAACGATCCGTTTTACATGGGAATCGACTACGGCAAGGTACCCCACTCAAGGTCGTTCATCGTTGGTGTTAAACTGAGCTTGTAACCCATTAAATTATTTACTATGAACAAATTAAATATCAGTAAACTCAAAATATTTGCCATTCTTATTTTCGTAGGAATGTTGAGCAATTCGTGCGATGAATTGTTCGAACAAACTGCTGGCAACCGAATTACTCCCGATGTTCACTATCAATCGGTAATTGATTTAGAAATATCAATAAATGGAGTACTTGTTCCTTTGCAGGAAGCAATGCCTAAATTGATCATGATGGATGGAATGCTGTCGGACATGATGGATGTAACCCAAAATATCGATGTTGATTTAATGGAGCTCTATCGGCATGACTATAAACCCCTTAACCCGTATATAAACACATCGGGGTTTTATAAAGTGATTATAAATGCAAATGAAGTATTGGCCAACATCGAGCGCATTCCCGAAGTTGATCCTGACTTCGAAGAATTTGAGCTAAAATCGTATTCCAATTTGTTAGTCGGAATGCGAGCTTGGGCCTACTTTACACTGTCGAAAATGTATGGCGAAGTTGCAATTATCGACGACAACCTTACTTCGTTTCCCGAAGATGGTTTAAAATACATGCCCAAAGCCGAATTGCTCGACACCCTAATTAATGAGTTGTTGCTTTACATTCATACCGACGATAATTTAGATGAAATGTTTTTCCCATGGTTCGTTAACACCAAAGTGCTTTTAGGGGAAATTTATCTCGAAAAAAACGATTATGCTAATGCAGCTTATTATTTACAACTCGGGCTTCAAAGCTATGGCAACTTACGCGATATGTACAAAGTTGACAGAAATTTTCAACGCGATTCGTGGAAGAACATTTTTGTTAATGCCGAAAACAACACCGAAGAGAACATTGCAGTAGTTCCATTTAAATCGACCGACGGGCAAGTTAACCCGTTAACAAAATGGATGTTGCCTAG
>JAFGAF010000209.1 GCA_016933815.1 Prolixibacteraceae bacterium | reverse complement strand
TATTTAACCGATCACCCAATAGTTTTGGGCATTTCAGGTTTTTTGCCGGTTTCAGATTATGTCGATCAAAACATATTGCAGAATACCGTAAATACGATCGATTCGGTATGGAATTGGGAAACATGTTGGGGATGGGATTTTCCTTTGGCGGCAATGAATGCAACACTGCTTAACAATCCACAAAAAGCCCTTGATTATTTATTGCTGGAAACGCCCAAGAACAATTATTTGCTCAACGGGCACAACTATCAGCGCAACGACCTTAAGCTATATTTGCCCGGAAACGGAGGCCTTTTAGCAGCAGTAGCCATGCTTTGCCAACAAAACGAAATCAACAATAATTTTTCGGAATTGAATAATTGGAGCATTAAATACGAAGGGTTTGGAAAAATGCTTCAATAAAAAGCAAAATATGAGAGAACTCGAAAACACTTCGGAAAAATATTTCATTTTTACCTGATAAACTTATTTGCTTACAATTGAGTTTAGGAAACACTAATCCTCCTCTTCATCGTCATCAAAACCATTAAAAGGAAGGTCGTCATCAATATCTTTATCGAAGGGGCCTACGCCCGGCGGGTTAAAAAGCCCCCAACGATCAATCATATAATTCCACTGATCGAAGCCGGCTACCCAATCGATAAAAAGCAATCGATATTCTTCAATTAAATTGCGCACAATTTGGTAATACTCGGTATGTTCGAAACCATACATATCGAGCGAGTGGTTTTGTAACATCAGCTCGTTGGCAGCTTTACGAAT
The DNA here is from genome assembly GCA_016933815.1 of Prolixibacteraceae bacterium. Lineage (GTDB taxonomy): Bacteria > Bacteroidota > Bacteroidia > Bacteroidales > Prolixibacteraceae > Roseimarinus. Next base: position 5,732 of record JAFGAF010000209.1, on the reverse strand, counting down.
AACGGCAGCTGCTTCCATGCGAATATCGTACAAATCGCCCCCTTCGGCACCGGCAATTTTCACACACATTAAACTGGCATCTTCGAGCATGATGCCTTTTGTAAACGATAATTCAGGATCGTCATCGGGAATAAGATCAGCAATTTGCCTCACCACATCGTAAATTTCCTGTCCTTTTCGATACAGCAAATTTGCCTGCTCATTATCAAATTTTTCGTCGTCGTAGGTCATTGTAACTTATTTTTTGACGTTAGCTTATATTCATTTATTCAAATAGAGTCATCAAAAAATTATTTCACTATCAATTGTGGTAATGGAGTCGGGTCATAATCGGCAAAAGCGCTGTATCCTATTAGTAATAACATCAATATGAATAATGTGTATCTCATTTGTTTTTCAAAATTATCGCCGACTTATTATCTGAATTATTAATGCTCAATAATTATTTCAATCAGCGAAATTAATTTTTTAACAGGCTCAAAATATGGAAATACTTTTTCCTCATCAAAATCAAATAAATCATCATAATCACCCTTCTGTCTCCACGTAAATAACTGAGAATATATTTTACCATATTCTTTATCTATCTTGCCTGTTTTAATAAAGTATTCTGAGAAATTTGATTTAGCTCCGTTGTGAGTGGCGGGTTTTAGATCAACATCAAGCAGCAAAGCCATAATTGCATAATAAGCAGAATAATAAAGTCGATTTATCGTTGAATTCCATTTTTCTCTTTCGGCAAGAATTTGAGCATCTTCATATGTATCTTTTGCTCTGGCAATTCTATATTTTATCAAATCTTCTTTCGTTCCTGTCATTTGAGCCTGACTCCTTCTCTTTTAATATTCTCAAATAATGGGGTAATAATGTAATTTGAATTCCAATCACTTTTTGAATAAATCAAGGGTGAAATAATCTCTCCTGTTTCAAGTTCCAACTCATAAAATTCATCCATAAATTTTTTTTCAAATTCGAAGGAAACTTTTGGTTTATCGAGCAAAATGAGCAAATCCCAGTCTGAAAGATTTTGAGCATTTCCTCTGGCTTGAGAACCATACAAATATACTTCTGAATCAGGAGCTGTTTTATCAACAACCTGAATAATCATCTGTAGTATTTTGTCATTTTTGCTCATTAAACAAATATAACGATTTTGAACGAATAATGTGAGCTTCATGCGTAAACTCAACATTGCATCGAGCTCATTACTTATCACTTAACAAGTGCCGAAATATCTTTAAAGCCGGGTTCTTTAGCGCCACGAGTCAACTCAAAAAGCACCGATTCGTAGCCTGTTACCATAATTCCTTCGTGGCGAAAACGCTCCAATGCCAAAGTTTTGTCAGCCTCTTTACGCGACGAAACACAATCCATCACTACAACAGGGTTGTAACCTGCTGCTTTTAAATCGATGGCTGTTTGCAGCACGCACACATGCGATTCGATACCACAAATGATTACGTTCTTTACATCGTTTTCTTCGAGTGCAGCCACAAACGAGGGTTCGTCGTAACAGCTAAAAGCGGTTTTTTCGATGGGCGAAAAATTGTTTATCAAGGCCGAAAGTTCGGGCAAGGTTTCGCCCAAACCGCGCGTATATTGTTGGGTAATTAACAGCTTAAGCCCCATAACCTGTAAACCTTGAACCAAAATCGTACTATTTTTAAGCAGTTGCTCTTTTTCGTTCATAACAGGGAACAATCGTTCCTGAATGTCAATTACCAATCCGATTGAATTATTTCTTTCTATACGCATGATTTCTATATTAGATGTTTGCTCTCAAAATTCGGCATTTTTCATACACTTTTGTTCAAATGATGAGCAAACCCCGCCCTAGTTAATAAAAATTTGATTTTAGGTACATTGTTGCCTCGATTTTTCGCCCAAATACCCTCCATGATGTCTTTTGGCATAATCGGCATTGGTAAAACCTATGTGTTTCATCATCGACACCACCAAGGCATCGCCAATCACCGTCATCACCGTAGTTGACGTGCTGGGTGTTAAGCCAAGCGGACAAACTTCTTTTGGGTTACCGGTGAAAATACAAGCTTGCGACGAGGCCACAATTTCGCCATCGGGGTTGCCGGTTATTACAATCATCGGAATTTGACTGTAGAGGCACTTGGTCAGCTCAATCAGTTCAATGATTTCGCGCGTACGGCCCGAATTCGAAATCAGTAACAACACATCGTTTGGCGCCAGAATTCCTAAATCGCCGTGTTGTGCATCGCTGGGATGCAAAAACACAGAAGGAGTTCCGGTTGAACTAAAGGTAGTGGCAATATTTTGTGCAATTTGCCCGGCTTTGCCCATACCACTCACAACAAGTTTACCGCCTTTTTGATGAACATGTTTATAAATAATTTCTACGGCCTTGTAAAAATTATCATCAACAGGAATATTGCGAATAGCTTCGGCTTCCTGTTCTAATAAATTTTTAATTGAATTAATCATAAATAGTTTCGTTGGTTAAAAAAATTGTACATCCGATATTAAAAACGGAAATAAATGAAAGGTTGTATATCGGCCTGAATAAATTTTTGCAAAATAAATAAAAGCAACAGTACAAATACTGTTTTTAGCCATAAAGGAAGTCGAATAAAAGCTCCCCTTACCCTTTCGTGCAAAACCGATGGCAACCAATGAATGAGCATACCTGCAACAATAATTGAAAAAACAAGCGGATATGCTAAAACATAATCATATAAACCACTCATGCTTAAGGTGAACCATATTTTATTCAGCATGATGTTTATGTTGGCGCCCGATTCGGCCCTGAAAAATATCCAGCCCAAACAAACCACATGAAAGATGAAAAAAACGAAAAAAGGTTGCAGGTATTTTTTATTAATAAAACGTTTCCGAATAGGTAAAAAAGTTTTTTCAACTACAAGCACTAAACCGTGCAGTGTACCCCACAGAACAAAACTGAAGCTGGCACCGTGCCATAAACCACCCAAAACCATGGTTGTAAGCAAATTAATCGATGTTCGAATTTTTCCTTTTCGGTTACCGCCAAGCGGAATGTAAAGGTAATCTCTTAACCAGCTCGACAGGCTAATGTGCCAACGCCTCCAAAAATCGGTCAGCGATGTGGCTTTATAAGGCGAGTTGAAGTTTACAGGAAGTTTAAAACCCAACAGTAAAGCTAAACCAATGGCAATATCGGTATAGCCCGAAAAATCGCCATAAATTTGAAGTGCATAGCCATAAACAGCCATCAGATTTTCAGCTCCCGAATAATTGCCGGGACTGTCAAAAACCCTGTCGATGAGGTTCACCGATAAATAATCGGCCAAAATAATTTTCTTAATCAAACCAAGGCTTATTAGAAATACAGCATGCCCAAATTCCTGCTTATTTATTGCATAGGGTTTATACAATTGCGGAATAAAATTTGAAGCCCGAACAATGGGGCCGGCAACCAATTGCGGAAAAAACGACAAATAAAAACTAAAGTCGAAAATATTAGTTACCACCTGCGTATGCCCTCTTTTTAAATCGACTAAATAACTGATAGCCTGAAAAGTGAAAAAGGAAATACCAACAGGTAAAACTATCGAAAGTGTATCGACCTTTGTAAGTGGCAGAAAATTCCAAACATGTGCCAGCCAATTATAAGGTTCGAAAACATCGCCCCAAAAACGGTTCAAAACATCGGTAAAAAAATATGCATATTTAAAAAAAACCAACAAAGCTAAATTCAGACTTACCCCAAGGGCCAAAAATGTTTTTTTCCAAAAAAGCCCCGAAGCCCTGACAATGAACCTTCCGAAGGAATAATTGAGCAAACACGAAAAAACAAGCAAAAAACAAAACCATCCGCCGGCTTTATAATAAAAAAACAGACTCACAATTAACAAAAACACATTGCGACGCCTCACTCTTTTATGGAAAAACGAATACAAGCCAATAACCAATGTAAAAAATAACCAAAATGGAAGCCGCGAAAACAGCCAGGGCTCTTTTTCGTTATAACGCAAAGCATCAACAATTATATCAAACAGGTTATCAATCATTTGCTTGCAAGTATTCGTTATACATTGTGAGCAGCGTATCGGCAATGCCCTGCCCCACCAATTGTGAACCTTCGAGGGTAAAATGGGCGTAATCGGACTTGGCCAAGCCTCGTTCAACCCATTCAATAACAGCCCCTTTCCCCCCCATATGCTCGCGTAAATCGTAAAAATAAGCACCGGTATTTGTAGCAGCTAAACGCTGTGCATCAACAATTGCATCGATATTCGGGTAGGGTTCCAACTGTCCATTTACACTTCGGGCCATATCCGAAACGCCCACCAAGAGCACCGACACATTGGGCAAGAACTTTTTCAGCAAAATAATATCACGCTCAAGCGCTTTTTGATAGCTTTTATAATTTTCACGAATATCGGGAACCACGTTTAAACCAAAATGCAGAATAATCAGCGAAGGCTTTAACAATTTACCCATTTCAATAAAGCTTTCGGCATCGAAGCGGTTCAACATGAGGTTTGCATTCCCCCTAAAAGGAACGTGATCGACGGTAATACCCGATAAAGGATCGAACAAAAAACCAAATAAGCAAAAACTATCGGCACCGGCAAAATTCAAGCGCAAGGTCGAAGGTGCTTCGTCAAACAAATACGATTTGCAGGCAAATTCACTGGAATTCAGATCTTCTTCAAAACACCAATTTTTATCGGCATCAAGTTTTAATCCGGCCTTTCCGGCGTATAAAACTTTAAAAACATCGAAGTTTTTGGAATTATTTCTATTGTTGATCCGAATCTGAGCATCGGTCTTAATGGGTGAAAAGCACCTGCCATACAAGCCAAAGTTTGACGTAAAAAAATTGGAGGTATAAGCCACAATATGTTTATCAAAGTGCTTGGTAATTATTGCATAATTCTCGCTTGTATTGAAATACATTTCGGCGGGCATGTAGCCAATTCCCTTACCACCAAAACGTTGCTGAAAAACCTCTCGTAATGGATGAACAATTCGGTCGCCCTCAATTTGCGAATCGCCATAATAAACAATGCGCACAACACTATCGGATGCCAATTTCAGCTGATTGAAAAAAGCATGCAAAGCGTGTTGAAAATGTAAAGTATCGTTTTCGGCATAAGAAATAAATTCAGACATAACAACACTGTCGCCGAGATCACTTTCATGCCCTGTGAATTTTGCAATGTTGCTATCGGGCAACTCATTAACAAAAAAAACCGAATCGACTTCGATCTCACTTGAATCGGGGTTTGGTTGAATGTCTAATCTTTCTGAAAAATGAGCATCATTGTTATAACTCAAAAAATTAAGCAAATAACTGCTCTTTTTAAACAAAAAAGCAATAGAAAGCACAACAACAAAAAACAAAAAAACATGGTGTGGTTTCATTTCGTACGTGGAATTTGCACTAAAATACAAAAATGCCCGAAACATATTCTTCAACATCTTCATTTTAAAATCATTTTTTTATTTTGCACCTTCAAATTTGAGGGGATGGAATATAAACAGATTGACAAATGGCTGGTGGTGCTCAACCCCAATGCAGGGGGAAAAAGTGCAAAAGAACAATGGCCGGCTATAAAAAGTGAACTTAAAAAACAGGGCTTCAGTTTCGATACTTCAAAAACCAAACACCGAAATCACGCCATTCAAATTGTACAAGAAAAAATTGCCCGTGGCTATCGTAACATCATTGTTATTGGGGGCGACGGCACTTTGCACGAGGTGGTAAACGGCAT
>JAFGAF010000208.1 GCA_016933815.1 Prolixibacteraceae bacterium | reverse complement strand
GTTTTTCTCAAGCGATTCGATTTTAGTCCAGCTACGCCCATTGTTTTTGGTAAAATAAGGGTTGTCGTTCTGTGGTGTCCAAACCCATGTTTTACCGTTTGCCGATACTGCAATATGCCCATGTTTACTTTCGTGAGTGGGCATGGTTGCCGGTTTCCAGCTTTTTCCATAATCGGTTGAGTAGCCTATATTGCTTCCGCCGTGGTGTGCCGAGGCAATTCCCACGCGAACCAATATTTCGGGTTTTAATTCGGCACAAGCAATGCCATCGCAGTTGCCAAAATATGGGTTGGTAAAATATTGTCCTTCACGAACGGTGTCGAGGTTCCAATGAACAAAACCTGCATAATCGCCAATTGCAGTTATAAGGTGGGCACCTTTAGGCGGACTGCAAAGCTCAAGAGGTACAGTTTCTTCAATTCCTTTGGTGTAAACACTCCAGTTGGTTGGTAATTCTTTATCGACATTGCTTAAGTCAAAGGTCTCGAATCCTCCAAAGCCGGTAGTAAATATAGCATGGTTGGAGTCGAAGGGGTTTATTTCAATGTCGAACATCCAGTGAATTGGGGTGTGTTGTGTGTAAGGGGCAATCGAATAATCAAATTTGGCTCCGTTTGCAAAAACGGGTTTCCATGTTTCGCCTCCATCGGTGCTGCGGTAAATGTCGTCGCTACCATATTCAAAAGCCCTGTGAAAAACGCTGGTAATAATTGTGTTTGGGTTTTGCGCATCGATTGCCACAGCGGCATAGCCAAAGGTTTTGCCTTGCTCGGGGTTGGGTTTATCGGGGGTAATATTTGTCCAATCACCTGTTTTTGTGTCGAGTTTCCAAACAGCACCGTTTTTCATGGGGTAAGGGCCTGGTGTATCACCGTACGAGATGTACAAAATGCCGTTGGCATCAATTACACCATGTGTAGGCCTGTAGTCGGTTGGTTGCCCCGGTATTGGTTTCCAGCTTGATCCTGCATCGTTTGAGCAGAAAACACTTTCGCGGTTTTTGAGCGATACGCCTACAAATATTTTTTGACTTTGGTTGTGTTCGCTTTTTGCCCCATCGAAAATAACCCAAACAATACCGCTTCCGCGAGAGGTCCAGTTCCATGTACGAAGTTCCCTTTCGCTTAGCGAGTCGGGGGCTGCTTCTTCAATGTTGGGAAAATTATCAACATGGTGCCAGTTCATGCCCGCATCGAAACTGCGCCATAGGCCTGCATGGCGGGTGCCGAGGTACACAATATTTCCGTTTTGCGGGTCAACAGCCATTCGCTCGCCGTTGCCTCTGCCAATTTCGTTGCCTCCCATTTTAAAAGGAACTTTTATGCGGGTAAAACTCTCACCCCGATTGTCGGAAACCAATATTTCGCCATTGGGGCTTTGTTCCGAGGTGTATGTTCCACATGCCATGTAAAGTTTGTCGGGGTTGTTGGGGTCGAGTGCAATACTTTCTATTCCCAACAAATTTTGGTCTTCGTAGCTTACCCAATCGGTAAGGGCAACCCATTGTTTGTTGAGCTCGTCCCAACGGTAGGCTCCTCCCATATCGGTGCGGGCATATCGTAGGTTTGGTTCTTTAGGGTGAAAAACAATACCATCGACAAAACCCCCACCGGTAATGGCAACACTTTTCCATTGGTAACTTAAATTAAGTGCTGTTTCGGGCTGTTGCCTGCAAGCTAAAAAAATGAATAGAAATAAAACCGAAAACCCAATTACTCTCATATTTTTTAATTTGAATTACAGATGAAATTCAAATTGTAAAAATATTCATATTTCGTTTACTTTAGCATCATTTTGTCATAATTATCACTCATCGAATACATTTAAGCAGAGGATTATCCAATTTTGAAAAATAACAGTAAATGGCTTTTGGTTTTTTTGATCTTAATCGAGCACGTAGGCAATTTGCGACTCAACATCGAGCATGAAATCGTCGAATTTTAAAGGTGTTTGCCTGTTTAAGAACAGCAGCAACGATCCTATTAATGTAAAACCTATTTGTTTTTTTACCTTTTCGGCAAGTGCTTGCCCAGTTATTTTTTGTTGATCGATGTATTCCCAATCGGGTTGGCAAATTAACTCAAACGAACGAGCAATGATGTCGAGTGTGTTTTGTTTGTATCCTAAATCGCCCGATGTGGTAAGATAAAACAACTCGAATATGCCGGGATACTCGATAAAATATT
>JAFGAF010000207.1 GCA_016933815.1 Prolixibacteraceae bacterium | reverse complement strand
TTGCCGCCAACAGTGACCTGCCACGAATGTTGAGGCGGTATCCCTTTCGTTATGGGCAACCATAAATCGGTAGGTGCACCAAAATTCGAATTGGATACCAGGTGAACGTTTTGCGCATTTTCATCGTACGAAGCAGAGAACGAAAGCCGGTTGTTTACCTTGTACCTTGCCAATAAACGGGGCTGTAGTATGGGCCGCTCGTACCCACTTAAAAAAGAGCTGGTACTGCGCAAGCCCAGGTTGAATTTCAATTGGGGCACCGGGGTGTAATCGGCTTCGGCATAGGCCGATAGTTCAATATTCCGGTACTGCTTTCCTTTTACAGACCGAAGATCGGACGAATGATCAAATTCGATAAAATTACTGGCACCGGGCATATAGTTATGCGAAATGACATCGAATCCCGTTCGTAAATGTAGGTTGCTGAGCGCATAATAATCCAAGTCCCATTTCAGGCCAATGTCGTTAACACTGTTAAAGAAAGTAAGCCTGCGCTCCTGGACAAGGCTGTCGGGTTTGCTGTTGCGTTCCTCTTCGAGGTAACCGTTGGCGTAACGGTAATTCGAATAGTACAAAGTTGTGTTCGAGAAAAGCGATTTGCCCCAAATGCTGTTCCACCTAAAGGCAGCAATCTTGTTTCCCCAGCCCAGGCTGTATGTCGATTTATAAACCGAAATGCTGTCTTTTTCACGAAATTTCATGAAAGCTTCGTCGTTACCGCCGTAAAAGCTCAGGTACAACTTGTTCTTTTTATTGATAACATAATTGGTTTTGAAGGTGAAATCCTGAAAATAATAGCCCACCTGTTGTTCAGCAATAATATAACTAATTGGGCGGCTGAAAATATCCAGGTATGTACGGCGTGCGGTCACAATAAAGCTCCATTTGTCTTTAATAATGGGACCATCGAGGGCGATGCTCGATGCAATGATGCCGGCGGTAACTTGTCCGTGCAGTTTTTCGTTATTGCCTTCTTTTAAACGCAAATCGATTACCGACGACAACCTGCCGCCGTAACGTGCAGGCATTGCACCTTTAATGTACGTTGCACTGTTTATGGCATAGGGGCTGAACACCGAAAAGAAGCCAAACAAGTGATTCACGTTGTAAACCGGTATGCCATCGAGCAGAAACAGGTTTTGGTCGTTGCTGCCGCCCCGTACCGAGAAACCCGATGTGCCCTCGCGCCCGGGTTGTGTGCCCGGCTGCAGCTGTATGGCCTTAAGTACATCGCTCTCGCCCAAAAGCGCGGGCAGACTTTTCATCATTTCGGGGTTAAGCTTCATGGTGGAAAGCCCGTCGTCGAAACTTCGTTTTCGATCGGCAGTTACAGCAATTTCGGCAATTTCGAGGCCTTTATCCAATTCAATGGTCAATAACGAATCGCCGAAAAGCGTACCATCAATAACTTTTGAGCTGTACCCCACAAACGATATCCTTACTTTGTAGTTGTTTTGCGTTCGCAACGAGAAAAAGCCATACTCGTTACTAACAACGCCACGCATGGTGTTAAGATCGTGAATGGTAGCCCCAATCAGTTTTTCGTTGGTAGTGGCATCAACCACATATCCGGCCAGGTTGGCTTGTTGTGCGAACGATCCGTTTGATGCTAAAAATAAAACGGACAGTAAAAGTAAAAATGCTTTGTTCATTACTTTTCGAGGGTATT
>JAFGAF010000206.1 GCA_016933815.1 Prolixibacteraceae bacterium | reverse complement strand
GAAGCAAACGATATTTTCTTCAAAACGCTTAGTTCACTTTGCGGAAAACCCATCCCCGAAGCATACCAAAACGAAAGGGGCCGATTGATCGATGCATATGCCGACGGACACAAATATGTGTTCGGGAAAAAAGCAATTATTTATGGCGAAGAAGACTTGGTATTGGCACTTTACCGCTTCCTCAACGAAATAGGAGTCGATGTAGTTGTGGTGGCATCGGGTGGAAAAAGCGGAACATTGGCCACTGAAATTGCCGAAATATCGAAGCAACCTACCCTTCCGCTCATAAGGGACAATGCCGACTTTGAAGAACTGGCCGAAATTGCCCGTGAGCTAAAGCCCGACATGCTCATTGGCCACAGCAAAGGCTACTATATAGCCCGCGAACTCGACATTCCACTTGTAAGGGTTGGTTTCCCCATACACGACAGGCTGGGCGGACAACGCATTTTGCACATCGGCTACGAAGGCACCAACAACCTGTTCGAAAACATTGTAAATGCAATGATCGAACAAAACCAAAAAAGTTCAGAAGTAGGATATAAATACATGTAAAATAAAAAGTCAATAGCCATTAGTCATTGGTTAAGAACCATCAACCGACATCAATGACTATTGACTAATGACAAATGACTAATTACAGATAATATGGCATTCACAATCAAACTACCGGAAACAGGGTCGAAAAACAACGATGCAAGGCATCCATGTTTCGACAAAGAAGCAAAGGGAAAATACGGAAGGGTTCACCTGCCAATAGCGCCCAAGTGCAACATTCAGTGCAACTACTGCAACCGCGATTACGATTGTGTAAACGAGTCGCGGCCAGGAGTAACCAGTACATTGCTCAACCCGTTCCAAGCGGTCGAATACCTTAAAAAACTCACTTCGACCTACGACAACATTTCGGTAGCAGGTATAGCCGGCCCGGGCGATGCCTTTGCCCAACCCGAAATAGTGCTTGAAACTTTAAATGGAATCAAGGAAAATATGCCTCAAATCATCCCGTGTCTTTCAACCAACGGATTGAACATTCTTCCATATATCGACGACCTCGAAAAATTAGGAACAAAGCACATTACCCTTACCATAAACGCCATCGACATTTCGGTGCTCGAGAAAATTTACAGCTGGGTACGATACGACAAACGGGTTTACCG
>JAFGAF010000205.1 GCA_016933815.1 Prolixibacteraceae bacterium | reverse complement strand
TCGAGTATTTCGCGGTTCGAAAGACCATTGACAATGTCAATCAATTCTTCGATGTGCAAATCAACTTCCAGAATCTCGGGTACAGCTTGTACTTTTTTCTCAGTTTCAACCGGGCGATTTTCCTTGTCTTTTTCGTTAACAATTTTTTTGAAGTCTTTTTCGGTCAACTTATCTATTTCTTCTTTTAAGGGATTAATTACTAAATCGAAAATCATGGCATTTCCATCGAAATAATCGTTTTTCGAGAAACTTTTTTCTTTATAAAACTTTACGGCATTTACCGAAATTTCTTTCTCAAGCGGCGCTACCAACTTTTTACTTTCTTTCAGATATGGAATTATGCGGAAGTAAAATTTGGGCAGGTTACTCAAATCGGTTATTGATAAACCCTCGAGGTAATTTTTTGTATTGGGTTCGAGTTCGCCTGCATCAACAGTAATATATTTTTCACCATCGAAATGGGAATAATGGTACAAAAGGGTAAAGTTGCTGTCGTTGATCAGGTAAACTTCAATTTCGGCCCCAACCGGATTGTGCTGATCGACAGGGTAAAATGCCATAAAAAACTTGGGCACATCGTTTCCGGGTATCAGCTCGGCGACATGCTTTGGCGCAGGCTTCGCTTTAGGCTCTTCCTTGGGGGGCTTTACTTCGGAAACATTGCGCGTGCTACGTTCGTACGATTCATTTTCAGGAACCAGCACCAGCTCTGAAACCAACACCGGAATTTCAAATCCATCGTGATCTTCGACCACTGCAATATTTTTACTTTGAAAACTAACTACCCTTCCACCTCCAACAGCATTCAGGAACTTTACTTTATCGCCTATTTGTATCATTTTTGCATTCGTTTTATGAGCGTGCAAAGTTAAGCCATTTTTATAACTTTGCAGCCTTTAAATTATACCGGCTATATGGACATACCTGTTGCAATAAAAAACATCAGCATTAACGATTACAATTATGATTTGCCCGACGAGCGAGTTGCCAAATACCCATTGGATAAGCGCGATGCGTCGAAGCTTTTGCAATGGCATAACGGTATTATTAGCGATCATATCTTTAATGAATTGCCCAACTTGTTGCCGCCCAACAGCAAGCTGATTTTCAACAACACAAAAGTTATTAGAGCGCGTTTGCATTTCCGGAAAGCTACCGGTTCGCTCATCGAAATTTTCGTACTCGACCCCGCCGAACCGTCAGATTATGCGCTGAATTTTCAGCAAACCCAAAAATGCTCATGGAAATGCATTGTGGGCAATCTTAAAAAATGGAAATCCGACGATTTACAGCTGAAACTAAACATCAACAACACGGCATTTACCTTAACAGCATCAAATAAATCGGCTTCGGGCAATGGCCGTATTATTGAATTTAGCTGGGACAATCCTACGTTTACCTTTTCGGAAGTGCTCGAAGCTGCCGGAAAAATCCCCATTCCGCCTTACTTACACCGCGAGAGCGAAACCATTGACCTTACCCGTTACCAAACAGTTTTTTCGAAAATAAAGGGATCGGTGGCTGCCCCAACTGCCGGCTTACACTTCACCGACGAAGTTTTTCAAGCACTGCAACAAAAAGGCATCACTTGTTCCGAACTTACCTTGCATGTGGGTGCGGGTACTTTTCAACCAGTTAAGGCCGAAAAAATTGACGGACACGAAATGCACACCGAGCATTTTATAATTGAAAAACAATTTATTGAAGATTTATTGCCGCACAAAGGGCCAATAATTGCAGTAGGAACAACTTCGATACGTACCCTCGAAAGCCTTTACTATTTGGGAGTTAAAATATTGAACAACGAAAACATCAACAATAATGAAGCAACTATAGGCCAGTGGGTTGGCTACCAGAACATAGCAAAAGTTGACAAAACAGAAGCACTTAATGCAGTTTTGGCTTTCATGAACAACAAACAAATCAACAGCATAAATGCATCAACCCAAATCATTATTGTTCCGGGTTACGAGTTCAAAATTACCAATGGCATGCTTACCAATTTTCACCAGCCACAAAGCACGTTACTACTACTCATTTCGGCATTTTTAGGCAAAAATTGGAAAGAAGTGTACAAACATGCATTGGAAAATAACTACCGCTTTTTAAGTTACGGCGACAGCAATTTGTATCTGAAAAGCTAATCGATAATGCCCATTTTTTTCATTAAGAATGAAGCGTTCATTATAGTGGTAGCGCCGTTGCGTAACAGATAATCGAACTTCATTTCATTATCTTCAATCACAATTTCGAAGCATTTATTTTTCACCTCGTTCGGATAATCGGCTTCCATCTCGGTAAGTTTTAAGTCGTGGGTAGCAATTATCGATGGCACTTTACTGTCGATTAATCGTTTAATCAACTTTTGCGATCCGGCAAGTTTATCAACAGAGTTGGTCCCTTTTAAAATTTCGTCTAAAATAATGAGCAATTCACGCCCTTTGTCCACCTCGTCGAGAATGGCTTTTATCCGTTTCAGTTCGGCAAAAAAGTACGATTCGTCGTCGAACAATGAATCGCTGGTGCGCATGTTCGAAAAAAGCTCAACGGGTTTAAAAAGCATGTTTTGAGCACACACC
>JAFGAF010000017.1 GCA_016933815.1 Prolixibacteraceae bacterium | reverse complement strand
ATGGATCAGTACATCCGACGCGAAATGAAAAAAATATTTCCCGATCAGGAGTTTGTTGAACTATCGATTAATCACCCAATTTACAGGCAACATTATAAATTTGAAAACGGTTTGCCAAAAATTCATGAGCACGATGGCAAGGCACCACAGGGTTTTGGACTGTTTTACGACGATCGGTTGGTAGTGTTTTATACCTATGAAACCGATTTGGGCGATGGCTGGGAATCGTATGCTGTTCATAAAAATCCCGAACATATTCGGCAAATGGCCTTACAAATGGGCGCAAATATTATTTCGTACGTTTTCGATAGGTTCAAAAACGAAAATCTTTAATAATTATAAATGACCAAATTAGTAGCTTTTAACGGAAGCCCGCGTAAAAACGGGAATACCTCACTTGTTGTTGAAGAAATATTTAAAATCCTGGAACAGAATGGTATCGAAACCGAATTGATACAGGTTGGAAATAAAGCTGTGCATGGCTGTACTGCATGTGGCAAGTGCCGCGTACAACTCGACAGGCGTTGTCACATCAAAAACGATTTACTGAATGTTTGTATCGAAAAAATGATTGATGCTGACGGTATATTGTTGGCATCGCCGGTATATTTTGGCGACATTACCACTGAAACTAAAGCTTTAATTGATGTTGCCGGATACGTAACCCGCGGAAATGGAAACCTTTTGGCACGCAAGGTTGCTGCCGGAGTTGTTGTTCAGAGGCGCGCAGGCGATTTGCACGCACTAAACAGCATGAATAATTTTTTCTTAATCAATCAAATGATCGTGCCCGGGTCGAGTTACTGGAACATTGCAATGGGCAAAAACCCCGGCGATGTAAAAACCGACACCGAAGGCATGCAAACCATGCGGAAACTAGCCGAAAATATGGCATGGTTAATGAAGAAACTTGCCCGATAATTTTTCAGTCGAACCAAAAAATATTTAAACATGAAACACTTTAGGTTAATAGCTTTTGCACTTGCCCTTTTTATAAGCAGCTCGTGCGATGTGCTGCTTAAAACAGCATCGGACATAATGGTTAGCGAAAAACCACTTACCACAACCGATGTCGCAGCAGGTTTAAAAGAAGCTTTGCGCGTTGGTGTCGATTCGTCGATGTTTCACTTGAGCAAGGTAAATGGTTATTATCTCGATAATGCCATAAGAATTAACCTTCCGCCCGAAACCGATGTGATTGTTGAGCATGCCAAAAAAATACCCGGCATCGATACAAAAATCGAAGAGCTTAAAATGCAAATCAACCGCTCGGCCGAAGATGCAGCCAAACAAGCTGCCCCTGTTTTTAAACAAGCAATATTATCAATGAGCATCGACGATGCGTGGACAATACTAAATGGTGCCGATAATGCTGCAACGCAATATCTTATCGATAAAACCTATCAGCAACTGGTGAACCTGTATAAGCCAATTATGCAAAAATCGCTCGATAAACCTATGGTGGCCAATGTTTCGGCCATGCAAACCTGGACCGAAGTAAGCGGTAGGTGGAATACATTTGCTACATCAATTGCAGGTAGGCTGCTCGAAGTGAAACCGGTAAATACCCAACTCGATACCTATGTTACTCAAAAAGCGCTCGATGGGGCATTCCTCAAAGTTGCCGAGCGCGAGAAACTTATCAGAACAAATGCCGATGCCAGGGTAAATGAAATTTTAAAGAAGGTTTTTGGAAGCAGGCAATAATTTTATCCATTATTTAATTTGGAGAGCAGGCTTTTACTATTTTTGCAAGTCTAATTTTTTAAACAGAAAGCAATGTTAACACTGAAATTGATTCAGGAACAGCCCGAATTTGTAATTGAAAGACTAAAAGTGAAGAATTTTGATGCCACTGTTTTGGTCGGTCAAATTAACCAGTTAAATATTCAGCGTAGGGAAACCCAGGCAAAAGTTGATCAGTTGAAAGCCGAAATGAACAATCTTTCGAAACAGATTGGGCAGCTTTTTAAAGAGAAAAAAAATGACGAGGCCAATTCAGCAAAAGAAAAAACTTTTTTATTGAAAGATGAAATAAAAGAACTCGATGTAACATTTGCTGATATCGACAAGCAATTGAGCAGTTTATTGGTGCAATTACCCAATATTCCGCATAAATTAGTTGCACCCGGCAAAAACGAAGCCGATAACGTTGAAATACGCCGTGGAGGAGAAATACCTCAGTTGTACGACGGAAAAAAACCACATTGGGACTTAATTCAACAGTACGATATTATCGATTTTGAACTGGGAACAAAACTTACCGGTGCCGGCTTCCCTGTTTACAAGGGTAAAGGGGCAAAATTGCAACGTGCACTTATTTCGTTTTTCTTAGACGAAGGCGAAAAGTCGGGTTACAACGAAGTAATGCCTCCCATTTTAGTAAACGAAGATTCAGGTTTTGGCACAGGCCAGTTGCCCGATAAAGAAGGGCAAATGTACCATGCAACAGCCGATAATCTTTACTTGGTACCAACTGCCGAAGTTCCGGTAACCAACATTTATCGCGATGTAATTGTTGATGAAAACAGTTTGCCAATTAAAAATATGGCTTATACGCCTTGTTTCAGGCGTGAGGCAGGTTCGTGGGGTGCCCATGTTAGGGGCTTAAACCGTTTGCACCAATTCGATAAAGTTGAAATTGTACAAATTGCTAATCCCGAAAACTCTTACCAACAACTCGACGAAATGGTTGCCCATGTTGAAGCAATTATTTCGAAACTGGGCTTGCCATATCGTATTATTAGGTTGTGCGGGGGTGATATCAGCTTCACCTCGGCAATGACTTACGATTTTGAAGTTTATTCGGCTGCACAAGAGCGTTGGCTTGAGGTGAGTTCGGTCTCTAATTTTGAGTCGTTTCAGGCAAACCGATTAAAATGTCGCTACAGAGGAAAAGAAATGAAAAAACCGGAGTTGGTGCACACACTTAACGGAAGTGCCCTTGCATTGCCTCGTATTGTAGCTGCACTGCTCGAAAATAACCAAACACCCGAGGGTATTAAAATACCTGAAGTACTGGTGCCTTATTGCGGGTTCAGTATAATCAGCTAATTATCAAAACAGAAGATTTTCGATAAAAAAAATGTGTAATTTTTTATCGAAAATCTTTTGGCAGTAAAAAAACCTTTTCTATTTTTGCATCGCCTTTGAAACAAGGGCTCACGTTCAAATAATAAATTCCCTAGTAGCTCAGTTGGTTAGAGCGGCGGACTGTTAATCCGTAGGTCGTAGGTTCAAGTCCTACCTGGGGAGCAAAAAGCGAATCAATATGGTTCGCTTTTTTTAATGCTATTTTCCAATCTTTTTAATCATGTATTACGT
>JAFGAF010000204.1 GCA_016933815.1 Prolixibacteraceae bacterium | reverse complement strand
TTGATACACCTCGTTAAACCACGTAATGGCATCCTCGTAATTGCCCTCAGTGTGATACAATATTGCCAGATTGGTTTTGGCGTCGGCAACTACATCCAGACTGTCCGAATTTTCTAAATAAGCAATGGCCTTTTGAAGCAGTTGTTTCGATTCATTAAGGCGACCATCTTCGAGGTAAAAAACACTTAAATCGTTGTATAATTGCGCAATAACAAACGAATCGGGATTCACTACATTTTTGGAAATTTCAATGGCCTTTTGAAGGCTCATGGTCGATTGTTCTATGCTGTCGGCATAATAATACGCATCGGCAACATGCCTCATTGCCAACACATCGAACATGTTAATTTTGCCATCGTTGCTGGTGTAATTATATAAATCTTTTGAAAACGACAAATATGTTTCGGGAGAATCGATCAATTCTTCGCAAACAAGCAGGCCTGTGGCAATTTTCTCATCACCGTTTTGAGTTTTAAATATGTTTTTTAAACTATCGGTTTGCGCAAACAAATTATAGTTTAGGAACATAAACATTGCCAAGTATGCAAATTTTTCGATACCGATCATTTTTATGGTGATATTTTTGACTTTGTGACAATTTCAAAGATATAAAAGCTTCACCAATAAAAACAACACCTGTGTCGAAATAATTTATAAACGACCCAATTAACTTAGTAAACGCGAAAAATTTTATCTAAAAGAATACTTCAGTTTTAATTTGATCGGGTAAAATCCCACGCTCTTCGAGCAAGTCGGTTACATCGTTAATCATTGCCGAATTGCCGCATAAATAATACAAAGCATTCTTGTTAATTCCATTATCGGAAATAAAATCGGTTACCCGGCCTTTGTAGCCAATACCATTTTCGCGCGATGAGCAAAGTTGGTACCTGCCCTCTTCATAATCGGTATAATGATAAGCTTCGGTTTTATAACGCACCCCATGCAACACTTTGTAGTTGAGTGCTGGGTTCGAACGTATTATGCTGCGAAAAGGAGAAATGCCGGTACCGGTTGCTACAAAAACAACAGGAGTGTTATTTGCAACAGCATCGTTGCTTAGAATAAAATATCCAAAAGGGCCACTAATTTCGACTTTTGCCCCAACTTTAAGGTATTTTAATTGGCGCGACATTTCGCCAGGATCAACCTCTTTAATGAGCAATTCAATGTAATTGTCTGTTTCGGAACTATAAATTGAATACTCGCGTGCCTTGCGCTCACCCGGAATGCTCAACACCAAATATTGCCCGGCCTTAAATTCAAAGCCATTGCGTTCGAGGCGCAACACATACGCCGAGTCGGTTACATTACTCACCGACAACACTTTTGATTGTATTTTATTGTTCATGTTATTCTTTCAAATTTATAAATTATGCATTCACGTGAAGTTCGGCATGATACGACGACCGAACCAAAGGAGTGCTTTCGACAAAACTAAAACCTTTTTTTAAGCCTTCCTGTTTGTAGTACTTAAAAATATCGGGTTTGATAAATTCCTCAATTTTAAGGTGGTGTTCCGATGGTGAAAGGTACTGGCCAAGTGTCATTACACGGCAGCCAACCGCACGCAAATCGTCCATGGCTTGCAGCACTTCGTCGGTGGTTTCGCCCAATCCCAGCATAATGCCCGATTTGGGAACAATACCATTTTCGTCAATCTGTTTCAACACTGCTAAACTGCGCGAATAGCGTGCCCTGTCGCGCACTTTTGGTGTTAAGCGCCGCACCGTTTCGAGGTTGTGCGAAATCACTTCGGGGCGGGCATCAATCACCTTTTGTATATCTGACGGCGAAGCATCAAAGTCGGGAATCAGCACTTCGAGGGTAACTTCGGGGTTGATTTGTTTAATTGTACGAATGGTTTCGGCCCAAAAAGCTGCACCGCCATCGGGCATATCGTCGCGGGCAACCGAGGTAACAACACAGTGTTTCAGCTTTAGGGTTTTTATGGTATGCGCCAAACGGCGTGGTTCGTCCCAATCGGGGGCATTGGGAATCATGTTGGGCACATCGCAAAAGCGGCAATTACGGGTGCATTTGTTGCCTAAAATCATGAAACTGGCTGTACCTGCACCCCAACATTCGGCCCTGTTCGGACAATTACCACTTGTACAAATGGTGTTTAGCTGATGTTGTTGAATAAGCTGTTTAACATCCAAATATTTTTTACCGCCCGGCATTGGTGTTTTCATCCAATCGGGCAAGCGCCTTGTTCTTTCCATAAATAAACCACTTTCTCTTTTTTTAAACCGAAAGTAATAACAGCCAAACAGAAAAAGGGTTTAGGCAATTTTAATTCTGACTTAAATGTTAAGTTTAGCAATTCAAATAGCAAGCTAATATTCAAACCATTATATTTTAATGTAAGTTTGATAACCGTACTAAAAAAAACAACCATGATTACAGTAAACAACTTGCTGTTTAGCTATGCCCCAAAGAATGAGCACACCCTGAAAAACATCTCGTTTGAGGTTGGCAATGCCGAAATTTTTGGTTTTTTAGGGCCTAGCGGTGCTGGCAAAAGCACTACACAAAAAGTGCTAACCGGTGTATTGAAGAATTACTCGGGCAGCGTTAAACTCAACAATCGGGAGATCAAAAATATCGATAAAAAGTTTTACGAAAACATTGGTGTAGCCTTCGAGTTTCCCAATTTGTACCTAAAGTTTACGGCCTTAGAAAACTTACAACTGTTTTCATCGTTCTACACTTGCGAGCAATTCAAAATTGATGAGCTTCTGCAACGAGTAGGGCTTTGGGACGACCGCAATGTTAAAGTAGAAGCTTATTCAAAAGGAATGCGCATGAGGCTTAATTTTATCAGATCGATTTTGCACAAACCACATCTGCTTTTTCTCGATGAGCCCACATCGGGCCTCGACCCCACTAACAGCCGCATGTTGAAAGATATTATTAAAGAACTTTGCAGCAATGGCACAACCATTTTTCTTACTACACATAACATGACAGATGCCGATGAACTATGCCACCGGGTTGCTTTCATGATTGAAGGCCAACTGCCTGTAATTGACTCGCCCGAAAACCTCAAACTGCAACATGGCAAAAAAAGTGTAAAAGTTGGATACCGCGAAAACAACCACATTGAACATGCTGAATTCGACCTGTTGAGGCTCGGACAAAACAAAGCCTTTCGCGAACTAATTGACCAAAAACAGGTTGAAACAATACATACCCAAGAGGCTACACTAGAAGACATTTTTATAAAGGTAACAGGCACGCAGTTGCAATAAAAGATAACACTTGCATGAAAACACCAAATTCCCAAATATCAAACACATCGAAACTTCTAACCTTAATTAAATTCGATGTAAAATCTCAAATAAGGCAGGGGTTTTATTTGGTATATGCATTGGTTAGCCTATTGTACATCATTATACTGTTCAACATTCCGTTTCCGGCACGAAGCAGTGTTACTGCCTATCTAATTTTATCCGACACATCGATAATCGGCATCACGTTTATGGGGGCCTTGGTGCTGCTCGAGAAACAACAAAACACGCTACAAAGCTTGTTTGTAACACCGGTTAAGCTTAGCCAATATTTATGGTCAAAAGCCATATCACTCACGCTACTCGCCTTACTGGCGAGTGTGCTTATTGCTTTTATTCCAGGCGGATTATCGCACAATTGGCCATTAACTTTGGTAGCGGTTGGTTTGAGCTCGTTGTTTTTTTCATTTGTTGGATTGGGTATTTCTGCCGGAGCACAAAGCTTAAACGATTACCTTGCCGGCATTATGTTGGGCGGACTAATTGCCGGTGCCCCATTGGTATTGTTTTTTTATGCACCGCTTGTTTCATTGGTTTTCCCTATAAACAATGTTACCGATCTTCTTTTTACTAACTCATTAAGTTTCTCACAGGCACGAACTGCTGTTAACTGCACCTTTCTTGTTATATGGATTTTACTGGCTTACCGCTATGCCACCCGGCAATTCAACAAACACATCATCAATAAATAAAACATCGAAATGACCAGCTACCTACAAATGATCAAAGGCGACATGAAACTAATAAGACGTGATCCGATTCTCATGCTCAGCATATTGGCGCCACTGATTTATACCGCCATTGTAATTTGGGGCATCCCGTTTGCCGTAGAATTTATTTCCATAAAGGACCAAATCTCAATTGAAGAATATGTGCCGTTTTTCCACTTCTTCCTTTTACCCGTTGCTCCAATGCTTTTTGGCATGGTTTACGGCTTTATTTTGCTCGACGAACGCGACGGGGGCATCATCAGCTACCTGGCAGTTACACCACTTGGAAAAAGTGGTTATTTAAGCGTACGAATGGCCATGCCTGTAATTTACAGCTTTGTTTTCAACTTATTTTTCATACAACTTACAGGCCTTGGTCAAAATCTTAATCAGCTTCAAAATATTCTATATTCATTAATAATTGCTACCGAAGCACCTATGATGCTGCTATTTTTAGGAGCATTTGCCGACAATAAAGTTGAAGGCATCGCTATTTCGAAAAGCTTTGGAATACTGCTTGTTATGCTAATTCCTGACTTTTTTATGACAGGCAACTGGCTTTGGATTTTTTCGGTTTCGCCTTTGTGGTGGATCGAAAAAGCATTTTTTCAGCCCGCTCAAAGTTGGTGGTATGCCCTGGGAGCAATAGTTGTTCACTTTTTGTTCATTGGCTTGTTATATCGAAAATTCAACCGTCGCTTCGACTAATATCAAAAAAAATGTTCCCGAAATGTAACATTTCAAATTGCGTTGTACTAAATAAGCAAAACACATATTCATGAACAAAAATAAAAAGGAGGAACAATTCAAACAAATAATCGACGAAAACAGCGATCGAATTATGCATATTTGTCGATACTACAATCCAAATACCGAGGATCAAAAGGACATGTATCAGGAAATTTTAGTGAATGTTTGGAAGAGCCTCGACAGTTTCAGAGGCGAATCAAAAATCAGCACTTGGGTTTACCGCATAGCCATTAACACCTCACTTAACTTTACAGGAAAAGCGTTCAGACAAATGAAGTTAATGGTTGATAAGGATGTACAAAACATGAACCTGCTAATTGACGACGACAAGCAACTAAAAGAACAATTCGAAACCGACCTCGAGAATTTACAAACCCGACTCAACCAATTATCGGTAATCGAAAAAGCAATGATTTCGTTAATGCTCGAAGATCTATCGATGCGCGAAATTGCCGACATTATTGGCTTAACCGAAAATAATGTGCGGGTGAAAATCCATCGAATTAAAGAAAAACTAAAAGAACAATTAATTGCAAAACCCAGTATTGCAAATAATACAATCAGCCATGATAAATAATACAACACGAAATAATTCAGTAAACAACATGGATCAGTTTATTGGAAAATTACAAAAAGAAGACAAACGGAACTTGCTGCTCACCCGCAATTTTCGTTGGATTATGTGGAGCTTGGCCATTTTGTACGCAATTATGTTTATTGTAAGGCCATTCAGTACCAATACCATTTATGAACACATTGGATGGTCGCTCTATGTCCTCACTTTTGTCTCGTTCGGCTTCATTTTCAATTATCTGAAAAAAGAATACCAACAAGTTGACTACGGCCTGCCAACATTAAAAATGCTCGAAAATGCTGCTAAACGCTACAAGCTTTTCCAACGAAAAGTTCTTTTAGCATCAGCACCTGTGCTGTTACTCGATGCCGGAATGGTACTGGTTACTTTTGATAACGAAAACCCTGAAACATTGCTACGAACCATACTCGTAACCCAGGCATTAATTATTCCGGCAGTAGGCATAGGCTTAATAATCGGTATTTCAATTTGGCGCAAACGTCAGAAACCCCTTCGCGATAATGCACTCGAAATGATTAACGAATTAAACAAATAGAATAATGAAAGCATTACTTACAACCAAACGAGCAACAGGAATTGCAACAATAATCGGAGCCATTGGCTACCTCATTTTAAACAACATCAGTTCTGACAACAACCCCGAATTGATCGATTTCTTCAGAGGATTTTTCACCGGAACGACAATTACTACATTGGTATTGTTTGTTATTCTTTTGATTACAGAAATGATTAAAAAGAAAAAACATTAAGCCAAACGTATGGTTTCGGCTTCAATTACAATCAGTTTCTTTTTATAAAGCGCGCCAATTGCTTGTTTAAAAGCTTTTTTGCTGATACCCAGCTCATGTTTAATTTGCTCAGGATCCGATTTATCGGACAAGTTGAGCACCCCACCCGATTGTTTGAGTTTTTCCATAATCGAATCGGCAACCGGATCGATACGTTGGTAACCCTGTTTTTCAAGACTAAGATCGATTTTACCATCGGGACGAATATTTTTAACATAACCAGGCATTCTGTCGCCAATTTCGATGGGTTTAAACAACTCGTTATGAAACAAAAGCCCCGAATAAGTATTGTTGATTATCGCTTTAAAACCCAAATCGGTAGCAGTAGTTATAAGCAATTCAACCTTATCGCCAATTTGCAAGTCACTTTCTTCCTTGCTCAAAAACTTGTTAAATTTCGATGATGCCAAAATGCGACCTGATTTAGGATCGACAAATGCACGAACTACATATTTTTGGCCTTTTTCCATGCGAACAGCCTGTTCGGCAAAAGGCACAAATAAATCTTTAGGTAGCCCCCAATCGAGAAAAGCGCCAAAACGGTTAACATCAATTACATTGAGCGCACCAAATTCATCAACCATAATTGTAGGGAAATCGGTGGTAGCAACCAAGCGATCTTCCGAATCGAACGATATAAAAACTTCAATTTCGTCTTCTTCGCTTAAGCTATCGGAAACATACCTTCGGGGAAGTAATATTTCGCCATACGGACCTCCGTCGAGGTAAGCACCTTGCTCAGTAAACTTCACTACTTCGAGTACACTTTTTTTCCCAATTCGAACCATAAAATATGTTGATTAATGAACCGCAAAGGTAACGAAAGAAACCGAAGTTTTTTAATTCAAAAATTGAAGCAGAATTATTCATTAACTTTTATAAAACGAAGACCTTCGGAACGAAGGTAATGTTCGGTAAATTCTTCGTCGTGTGTAAAACACAACATAAAACCGCCACCTCCCGATCCGCAGATTTTAAATGCAAAACGTCCGTTATTCAACCCTACAAAAAAATGTTTCCTGAACGATTCGGGAATCATGGGGGTAAAATAATCGATTTGATAATGCGAGACCTTCACAAGCGCATCGAACGGAATAAACCCGCTATGCTCAACCGACTGAACAACATCATTGTTGGCAGCAAAAAATTCACTTTCGGCATATTTACTGAAAATTGGCTTGAGCATTTGAGCTTTGAACCACTCTACCAAACCAAATGTTTTTGATACCGAACCGGTATCGATTAAATAAAGCGACAAACCAGACTTTTCAATACTCCATTCGGGCAATAAACTGATGAAATTCTTTTTCAATAAAATAGCTTGTTTAAAAAATGCCAAACTGGGATCGACGCCCGAACTTACGCCATGAAAAAAACGCTCGATAGCCGCTAAATGCTTTTTCACACTCAGCAAATCGGTACTGTTGTCGGTTTTGTATTTCGAATAAAGCGCGGCAACCAAAGCGCCCGAGCTACCCAGCCCGTATCCGTTGGGAATATTGGAATCGAACCACAAGCCATTCTCCAAATCGGAATCCAGGTGCTCAAAGTCAATGAACGGGAAATCAGGTTCGTTCAATTTTAAAAAATTATACAAACGCCTTAACGACTGACCAGAAAACAATTGTCTATCCATTTCGTTTACAGCATGTTCCAATCGCAAACGACCATCAAACTTGTTGTATGGAACGGCCAAACCACTGTTACCCGAAATGATTCCATACTCGCCAAAAAGTAAAATTTTAGCAGGGAAAATACCAGTATTATCAACTATTCTTTCGTTCATAGCTTAAAACATTCAACCCGAACAAGCAAATACCAAAAAAGTTTTATTTTTGACTCAGCAAATTGAGCTCGAGATGCGAAATAAAAAACGGCATCTGCTGCATTCGTTATGCAAAGAAATAACATAACAACGAAACACAACAACAATGAACAGAACTATTTTTTGTAAAGCCATAGCAACAATCCTACTCACAGCAACTCTTGTTGTTTTAAACAGCACAAACATCTGTGCACAAAGTTTTTGCATCGAAGAAAACTCCGATCAGATAAGCGGCACACAAGATGGTTTCAGGTATGAACTATGGAATCAGAATTCGCAAGGAAAAGCATGTATGACATTGGGCGCAGGCGCTTTATTTAGCGGCGAATGGAACGGAATTTTGAATTACCTTGCCCGCAGAGGCTTAAGCTACGACGAAACACAAGCACACTCCGAGATTGGCAAGTTTTTCGCGACTTACGATTGCGATTACCACCCGACCACCGAATCGGGCAACTCGTACCTCTCGATTTACGGCTGGACAGTTGACCCGCTTATTGAATTTTACATTGTTGAAGATTGGCGTAACTGGATTCCGTCGATGGACAAAAATGCCACGTTAAAAGGTTCGGTTACCGTAAACGGCAGCACCTACGACATTTACGAAAACACCAGGGCAAACCAGCCTTCGATTGTTGGCAATACAACTTTCCAACAGTATTTCAGTATCAGAAGAGATGTACGCAACAGCGGCACCATCAACATTTCCGATCATTTTGAGATGTGGGAGTCGCTTGGTATGAAGTTGGGTAAAATGTACGAAGTTTCGTTTGTTGTTGAAGGCTATCAAAGCAACGGGAGCTTTAATTTTAAGGCACTCGATGTTTATGTTGAAAAACCATAGTAAACAAAAAAATTCAAACTTTTGTTTCTTAAAACATAACTTCACATCGAAAAAAAAAGGGATCATTAGTCTCTAATTCACAAACAATTGAATTCTATCCAGCAATAGGTTTCTCCAATAAAATAATTCGGAAATAACCATCGAGGTTTGCCTTTTTATCGGAGATTACTTTTAGCTTGGTATGGGTTAATATGTTTTCAAAATTGAGGGTTAAGCTGCTAAAAAGAAAGCTGGTAAAGAAATTAAAAAACCGCCGAACAAGCGAGGCTTTTTTACCGTTGGGAATAAATTTATCGAAAACCACTACCCTTCCGCCCGGTTTTAATAAACGCTCTGTTTCTTTTAATGCTTTTGCAGGATTTGGGATGACTGTTAAAATCAGGTGTAATATCACTTTATCGAAAGTTTCTTTTTCGAAATGAAGGTTTTGACCATCCATCACCAAGGTTTCGAGTTGATGATTGAGCTTCGAATTTCGCTTTTTTATCCGTTTAACCATTGCCGGAGTGATGTCGGTTGCAGTTATTTGACTACCTGCTGGCAAATGATCAAGATCGTCACCAGTACCTGCTCCTATAATCAACACTTTTTCGCCGGGCTGCACACCAAGTGTTTCAAGCGAAATTTTTCGCGATTGTTCGAGAACACGCGCCGACCAGCTGTAAGTTGGTGCATAAAAACTGTAACGAATAACATTTAATCGGTTGCTGTTATAAGGCATATCTTAGTTATTCAAACTTGCCCTGTAAGTTCTTCCCAATACTCAACAGCCCTGCGGGTATGAGGGATAACGATGGTTCCTCCAACCAGGTTAGCCACACCAAAAATTTCAAAGACCTCGTCGGTGGTAACTCCCTGTTCGTAACACTTTTCGAGGTGATATTTGATGCAATCGTCGCATCTGAGCACCATTGATGTAGCCAAGCCCAGCATTTCCTTCACTTTTGTACTAAGTGCCCCTTCCTGATAAGTAAGTGTATCGAGGCTATAAATCCGCTTCATCACTTTGTTGTCCGATGCCAATATTTTCTCGTTCATTTTTGAACGATAAGCATTAAATTCTTCAACTAATTTTCCCATACTTCAAAAACTTTTGTCATTAAATATAAAGTCATTGGTCATAAAGTCATTGGTCATTGGTCATAAAGTCAATAAGTCATTGGTCATAAAGTCATTGGTCATTGGTCATAAAGTCAATAAGTCATTGGTCATTGACTACTACTATTGACTCATTGACTATTGACTTACTGACTATTGACTTATTGACTATTGACT
>JAFGAF010000203.1 GCA_016933815.1 Prolixibacteraceae bacterium | reverse complement strand
TGCTTACCGAAAACTTTGAGCTCGACAGCCAAAAGCTGCTCAATGCAGCAAACGAAAAAACGAAACTGGTTTTTCTGTGTTCGCCCAACAACCCATCGGGGAACCTGCTCAGCAAAACCGAAATAATCAACATACTCAGCAATTTTAATGGTTTGGTAGTGGTCGATGAGGCCTACATCGACTTTGCACCCGGCGAAAGCCTTTTGCCAGAAATCAACCAATACCCCAACCTGGTAATTTTGCAAACCTTCTCGAAAGCCTGGGGGCTGGCAGGCATACGTCTGGGTATGGCATTCGCCTCGCCCGAGATTATTGCTGTGCTAAACAAAATCAAATTCCCTTACAACATCAACCAACTTACCCAGCAACGGGTAATGCAATCGTTGCAAAATGCTGAAGAGAAAGAAACCTGGGTAAAAACCATCATTTCGGAACGCGGAAAATTGGCTAAAGAGCTGGAAAAGTTGAACTTTGTGCAAAAAGTGTATCCCAGCGATGCCAACTTTTTATTGGTAAAGATGAACGATGCCCGTAAGAAATTCGAATACCTGATGAACGAAGGCGTGATTGTGCGCGACCGCTCAAAAGTAGCCCTGTGCGAAAACAGCCTGCGAATAACGGTGGGAAGCCCCGAGGAAAATAGGGAGCTATTAAAAAAAATAAAAAATTCACCCCCCGCCCCCTAAAGGGGGAGTAAAAACCCCTAAATCCCCTAAAGGGGACTTAAGGAACTACAGAATTTGATAATATGTACATTTAAAGTTGAGATAAATGAATGACAATTACAATAACGCAGATACCCAAAATTCCCCCTTTAGGGGGTTAGGGGGTAGTCAAGCCCCCCCTTTAGGGGGTCGGGGGGTTTTATTTATCGATAGAGACGGAACCCTGGTCATTGAACCACCGGTTGACTACCAGCTCGACAACCTCGAGAAACTTGAGTTTTACCCGGGTGTGTTCCGCAACATGCATTTTATTGCCAAAAACCTCGACTATGAGTTGGTGATGGTAACCAATCAAGACGGACTGGGAACCGATTCGTTTCCTGAAGAAACCTTTTGGCCGGCACAAAATAAAATACTCAAAGCGTTCGAGGGCGAAGGTGTGGTGTTTAACGATATCCTTATCGACCGAAGTTTTCCCGAGGACAATGCGCCTACCCGCAAGCCGCGTACCGGTATGATGGGCAAATACATGGACGGAACTTACGACCTGGCCAACAGCTACGTAATTGGCGACCGCCTCACCGATGTTGAACTGGCCAAAAACCTGGGCTGCAAAGCCATATGGCTAAGCAACGAACCCGACGAG
>JAFGAF010000202.1 GCA_016933815.1 Prolixibacteraceae bacterium | reverse complement strand
CAAATGTTTCCAAATAATACATCGCTCAAAGGTTTAAAAGAAGTTGGATTTAATAACAAAGGAGGTGAACAATGAAAATTGTAAAACGCAGGTACGTACTAAAATTTCCTCCACAAAGTGGCGATAAACCATTAAGTTCGGTGCTGGTTCGCGATTACGACATCAACATCAACATTTTAAAAGCCGAAGTGATTCCCGGCAAAAGGGGCAATCTTTTGTTGGAATTGATTGGACGTAAATCGAACATCGACAAAGGGATAGCCTATTTGAAGACTCACGATGTAGAATGTTCGCCGCTCGACAAGAAAATTAAACTCGATATTGCTAAATGCATTAACTGTGGCAACTGTACCGCGGTTTGCTTTGCCGGTGCGCTTACCATGCACCCCGAGACCTGGGAGTTGCAATTTAACAAAGCCGAATGCATTGTGTGTGAGCTCTGTGTAAAAGCTTGCCCTTTGAACTTGTTCACCATCGACTTTCACAACGGAGATTAAGCCATGCAGTTTGAACCGCGTTTTTATCGCGAACGAATGGGCGAAAACCGCTTTTCATCGTTCGAAATAAATTACAAAGATTCAAACCTTTGGATCGGCATCGACAAAAAATCGTACACCGACCCAATGGCTTCGTTTGCCCTAAACAAGCTCATTGAAATAAGGCACGAGCTTGAAAAATACATCGAACATAAACCCAAGTTTGCAACGTCGCTAAAAGCTTTGCCGCTCGATAAAAATGCTCCCGAATTCATACAGCAAATGTACCATGCTGCACAAAAAGCGCAAACCGGCCCCATGGCTGCCGTAGCCGGTATTTTTTCCGAAATATTGGGCAAAACACTCCAAAACCAATTCAACATTGATGAAATTGTGGTTGAAAACGGCGGCGATATTTATCTTTCGCTCAAACACGATTTACTGTTATCGGTCTATGCCGGAAAATCGCCCTTGTCGGGAAAAATTGGCGTTCAAATTAAGGCCGATGATACACCTTTGGGAGTTTGTACTTCGGCAGGTACGGTTGGGCCATCAACCAGCTTTGGTAAAGCCGATGCCGT
>JAFGAF010000201.1 GCA_016933815.1 Prolixibacteraceae bacterium | reverse complement strand
CAGTTGCACAAATCGATGGAGTTGATCGAAAAAGAAGGCAAAGGAGTAATTGTTTATCTCGATCAGGAAGGTCGTGGTATTGGTTTGCTCAATAAAATAAAAGCATACAAATTACAGGAAGAAGGACTCGATACTGTTGATGCCAATGTTCACCTTGGCTTTGCACCCGATGAACGCGATTATGGTGTGGGTGCACAAATTTTACGCGAGCTGGGTGTTAAAAAAATGAGGCTGTTAAGCAATAATCCTGTTAAAAGGGTTGGCCTCGAAGGTTATGGCTTAACAGTTGTCGAAAATATCGCAATTGAAGTAGAACCCAACGAATACAATCAGTTTTACATGAAAACCAAACGTGACCGCATGGGACATACCCTTCAAAAGTTTAATTACAACAAGGATTAGGTAACGCAATTTGTCGATACGATAATATTTTGTTTGTGAAAATTTTACAAGCAAAAAATGGGGCTTCTCGAAATAATCAAGAAGCCCCATTTGTTTATGTGAAAATATTTTGAAACTATTTGTTACGCAAAGCTTTGGCTTTTGTTTCCTGAATAAAGTCGCGATGTGCTTTTACAACGTTAATAAGGTGCAGTAACAAGTTTTTGGTTTCGCCAATAATTTTGAAATACAACATTGAGTTACGGGTCGAAACTTCGTTGTTTTTGATGCGTTTAATCTGTGCTTTTTCAATAAGCTTAAGCTTGTCGAGCAGCTTATCCCTGTTCTCGATCAGTTCGTCAAGGTCTTCAAATTTCTTCTCCTTTAAAATATGGAGCGTATAATTAAAGAACTCATTCAATTCGATACCAAATTCGTTAAAGTCGCTAATTTGATCTTTAGTGAACGATTTGTGCCTGTTCTCGAAATGGGTGTACACCGGGCGAACAATAAAGTTGAGCGAGTGAGCCATCTCTCTTAAATAGTCGATAACCTGAACGTAGAAATGGCCGGTATCAACCGAATCCTGTTGCAGCTTATTGATGTGTTTGTAAACTGAATCTTTAAGCTTCTTTGCTTTATCGTTGAAGTCTTTCACTTCTTCCACTGCCTTTTTCATTTGTTGGCGGTCGTCGGTAAAGAAACCTTCAAAGCAAAGGAAATAGGCCTTCGAAGTAGCAATTACAGCTTT
>JAFGAF010000200.1 GCA_016933815.1 Prolixibacteraceae bacterium | reverse complement strand
TGGAGTACTGTAGCCGACGATGCCCTTTACCGCTTGGCATTGCTCAATCAGGAGCAGCTCAACCAAGCCGAAGTGGCTCAGGAACTCTTCGAAAAATTATTGGTTAACTATCCGGGCAGTATTTTTGTGGCCGATGCACGTTACCGTTTTCGCTTGCTCAGGGGCGACGAAATTGTTCAGCCCGAAACATCGCCTTACGAAGTGCAGGACTTTATTGCTGAATAACATTTGTTGATGGATAACGAGAAGAAAGCAACCATTTTTGCCTTGTTAACAGTTGCGTTTTGGTCAACTGTAGCAACGGCTTTTAAAATAGGGCTTGAAACCTTGCAACCTGCACAGCTTATATTTCTTGCGGCATCAACATCAACAGTATTGTTCTTTTTGCTACTACTGTTAACTAAAAAAATTAGTCTGCTCAGCCAGCTTTCGTGGTCAGGCCTTTTACATGCTGCTTTATTGGGCGCATTCAATCCTTTCGTTTATTATTTGGTGCTTTTTGAAGCATATTCGTTATTGCCGGCACAGGTTGCTCAGCCAATTAATATGGTTTGGCCCATTGTTTTGGTGCTTTTGTCGGCTCCATTGTTGAAGCAAAAAATTACCGGCAGAAGTATTATTGCGTTAATAATTAGTTTTGCAGGCGTTTTTATGATTGCCTCGCAGGGCAGTTTTTTTAGCTTGGCAAAATCGAACCCATGGGGAATAGCCCTAGGGCTTTTTAGTGCTTTTGTTTGGTCGCTGTATTGGATTTTTAATGTGAAAAACAAAACCGATGAACTGATCAAACTTTTTTTAAACTTTTTGTTCGGCACCTTGTATCTATTAATTTATTTGCCTGTTTTTTCTGATTTTAACTTTACTTTCGGAAAAAGTTTTTGGGCAGGCATTTATGTGGGCGTATTTGAGGTTGGCCTGTCGTTTTTCTTTTGGATGAAAGCCTTGAGCTTAACCAAACACAATGCCCGAATTGCCAACCTTATTTATATTTCGCCATTTTTGTCGTTGATTTTTATTCACTTTGTTTTGGGTGAAGATATTTATATTACAACCATTTTAGGCATAGTATTTATTGTTGCCGGTATTCTTTTTCAACAAGCCGGCAAGCAAAAAATTAAACAGATGTACCAACTTTTTTTGTCAAAAATGAATCGATTAAAATTATTAACCACTGTAATTGTACTGCTTGCTTTGGCGGCTTGCAATTCGTTTCCCGAACCTGAAAAAAAACTAACAGCCAACGACTATGTTTACGAGGCTTTTAATGAGTGGTATCTCTGGTACGATCAGTTGCCCGAGCTCGATCCCAACGATTTTGAAAACTACGATACGCTCATTGATTCGCTGAAAGTTGATGCCGACAGGTGGAGCTTTGCTGCATCGTACACCGATGTGATGAACCTTTTCGAAAAAGGTGAATACAAGGGCTTTGGTGCCGGCTTTGTACTCGATCACGACAGGCACATAAAAATATCGCATGTTTATACTAATTCACCAATGGGCAAGTTGGGCGTTGAGCGTGCATGGACCGTGCGGAGTGTTAATGGTTATACCGTCGATCAGCTCGACGAAGTGAACAAAGCTTTGGCTTCAAGCGAACCTGTCGATTTCGTTTTGGCCGACCATAATCAAAAAGCTCATCAGTTTACTGTTCAAAAAGAAGCATTTATTATGAATACGGTGTTGTATTCGAGCATAATTGAAAAGCAGGGCAAAAAAATTGCTTACCTGGTTTTTGATAGCTTTGTTGAAGCTTCGAAAAATGAATTGGAACCTGTTTTTGCTAATTTTAAAAATGAGCAAATAACCGACCTGATTGTCGATTTAAGGTACAATGGCGGAGGCGTTGTTGATATTGCCGAAATGATGGTTGGAATGATTGGTGGATCAAAAGTGAAAGGGCAGGTTGTTTCAACATTGATGCATAACGATAAAAAAAGCGATTTGAACAATGCAACAATTTCGGAATACGACAGCATCACAGTTGAAATTGATCAGGTATATTTTATTACTACTTCGGGAACTGCCTCGGCAAGCGAATTGTTAATTAATAACCTTAGTCCTTTTATGGATGTAAAGCTGGTTGGCAGCAACACCCACGGCAAGCCGGTTGGTATGTACATTCTCTCGGTTAAAGATATCGATTTGGCCATTTTGCCCATCAGTTTTAAAAATGTGAATTATTTGGGCTTTGGCGATTATTTTGGCGGTTTGCCCGCGCATATTATCGAAGCCGACGATTTGGACCATAATTGGGGGCACCCCGAAGAAACGATGTTGGCAACAGCTGTTAATGATATTGTAAACCCGGCACTTGCTGTGCGTTCATTGCACAAATCGGCCTTGGTTAATCAACAACAAATGTTGCCTTATAAAGGCATCAACCAAATTATTAATGCATGGTAATGTCAAAAAATCATATCATTTTGGGAATCGATCCCGGGTCGAATGTAATGGGTTACGGCGTATTGAAAGTAAGCAATGGCAAAACAGGCATTGTTACCATGGGGGTAATTGCTCCCGGAAAATTTAACGACCACTACCAAAAACTAAAATATATTTTCGACAGGGTAATGAGCGTAATCGAAGAATATAAACCCGACGAAGTAGCACTCGAAGCTCCTTTTTTTGGCAAAAACGTTCAGTCGATGCTTAAATTGGGGCGCTCGCAAGGCGTAGCCATGTCGGCGGCACTTTATCACAACCTGCCAATTTTTGAGTACGCCCCCCTAAAAGTGAAACAAGCTATTACCGGCATGGGGCGTGCATCGAAGGAGCAAGTAGCTTATTTTCTTCAAAAAATGTATGGCTTAACCGAACTGCCTACGCAAATGGATGCAACCGATGCTGTAGCCGTAGCTTTCTGTCATTACCTTCAGCAAAGCCGACCGGTACAAACTAAAGAATACCGAAACTGGAACGATTTTATACGAAAAAATCCGGGTAGGGCCAGCCAGTAAATTTTTTCACTCAGTTTATACTCCTTAATAAAGTTGTGGATTAAAACCATAAAGTATTAGATAATCAATTTGTTGCGATGATTGGATTTGCTTTTTCCTGACAATGAAAAAAAAACATGCACTTTCGTACAACTATTTTGTTGTAATTTTGTCTATATTTTATTACTTATTATTTAAACAGAAACAAACGAACAATTCTTCTGTTTTAAAAATTGAATAAATGAAGAAGTATATATTTTTCGCCATATTATTTGTAATAAACATTGCTGTTTGGGCACAAGGGAATGTTGCCATAATGGGAAATGTAAAAGATGCCTCAAATGGGGAGGATCTTATTGGAGCCACCATTTATGTTGAACAGTTAAAAACCGGTACCGTTACCAACGCATTTGGGTTCTATTCAATAAACATGAAGCCGGGTTTTTATACTTTCAGGGTTTCTTTTTTGGGTTACGAAACGCAGCATTTTACGCTGTCGGTCGATCGGCAGTTAACTTACAATGTAAAGCTGGAACCATCGAGCGAACAATTGGATGAGGTAGTGGTGAGCACCGAAGCCATAAATCAAAACATAATTGCCAACGAAATGGGATCGTTTAAACTCGATCCGAAAGTTATAAAAACCATTCCGGTGTTGTTTGGTGAGCAAGATTTGTTGAAAACCATACAGTTAATGCCGGGTGTATCGTCGGCAGGCGAGGGCAGTTCGGGATTTTTTGTTCGTGGCGGACAGGCCGATCACAACCTTGTACTGCTCGACGATGCACCTGTTTACAACCCATCGCACCTGCTGGGCTTCTTTTCGGTTTTTAACTCCGATGCAATTAACAGCGCCAAGTTGTACAAAGGCGGTGTGCCTGCACAGTTTGGCGGGCGCGCTTCGTCGGTGCTCGATATTACCATGCGCGACGGCAATTCCGAGCGTTTTTCAGCAACCGGTGGCATTGGGCTCATTTCGAGCAGGCTAACACTCGAAGGCCCTATTGGTAAAAACGGAAGCACTTTTTTGTTATCGGGGCGTCGTACTTATGCCGACCTTTTTCTGCTTTTTGCCAAAAATGAAGAGCTGCGCAACAGTAAGTTGTTTTTTTACGATCTGAACCTTAAAACACATTTTGAAATAGGAGAGAAAAACCGCCTTTACATTTCGGGGTATTTAGGGCGCGATGCTTTAAAATCGTCGAGCTTTGGGTTTAACTGGGGTAATAAAACAGCCACTGTGCGTTGGTTGCATGTTTTCTCACCTAAATTGTTCAGTAATACATCGGTAATTTATAACGACTACAATTACAACACCGAAGCCGATTTCGATTTCTCGTTCAACCTTAAAGCGGGCATAACCGGCCGAACATTTAAACAACGTTTTACCTATTATGCCCATCCAAACCATACCCTTTCGTTTGGAGCCGAGTTAAACGATTACGTTTTTAAACCCGGAAGTTTGGAGCTGGTTTCGGTCGATGCCGAACCGCAAAGCTTTAGTGTGTCGGAAAAAGAAGGCCTCGAAAGTGCTTTTTATTTGGCCAACGAACAAAAAGTTGGTAGCCTGCTTTCGTTGGGCTATGGCTTGCGTGTGAGCAATTTTGTGCGCTTTGGCCCTTCAACCGAATATTCGTTTTTGGCAAACGGCGATATCAACGATTCGATTACTTATGCCGATGGCGAGCAATTTAGTCCGTTTTGGAACATTGAGCCACGGGTTAACGTAACACTGGTTCTAAACGAAAATACAAGTTTGAAGGCCGGTTACAACCGTATGGCTCAATACATTCATTTGTTGCAAAATGCTACCGCGGGTACACCTGTCGATTTTTGGATTGCCAGTAGCCCAAATGTAAAGCCGCAAATTGGCGACCAGGTGAGCGTGGGTTTCTTCCGAAATTTTATCAATCACCAATACCAATTTTCTATT
Source organism: Prolixibacteraceae bacterium (assembly GCA_016933815.1). Lineage (GTDB taxonomy): Bacteria > Bacteroidota > Bacteroidia > Bacteroidales > Prolixibacteraceae > Roseimarinus. Next base: position 5,010 of record JAFGAF010000200.1, on the reverse strand, counting down.
GAGGCTTACTACAAAACCATGCAAAACCAAATCGATTATAAAACAGGTGCCAGCTTAGTGCTTAACGATATGGTTGAGTCGGAACTACTTTATGGCGATGGCAAAGCCTACGGAACCGAACTGCTTTTTGAAAAGAAAAGTGGTAAGCTCACCGGCTGGGTTTCGTACACCTTGGCCCGTTCGTTGAAACAAATCGATGGCATTAACCGCAACCAATGGTACCCGGCACGTCAGGACCGCTTGCACGATGTTTCGGTAGTTGCTATGTATCAGCTTAATAAGAAGTGGACAATATCGGGCAATTGGGTGTATTACACCGGTAATGCAGTAACGTTTCCGGCAGGCAAATACTATGTCGACGGAAAAATTGCCAACCTCTACACCGAGCGTAACGGTTATCGTATGCCCGATTATCACCGGCTCGATATTGGGGTGAACTGGCTTCTGGCAGAGCGACGAAATTACCGTAGTGAGTTGAATTTTTCGGTTTACAATGCGTATGCACGCAAAAACCCCTACAGTTATATTTTTAGCGAAGACGATGACAATCCCGGGCAAACAAAAACAACCATGGTTTATTTGTTTTCGGCGATCCCCTCGGTCAGTTGGAATTTTAAATTTTAAGAGTTGAAAATTATGAGACAAATTACCTATATCATACTGCTTTCGTTTTCTTTCTTCCTGTTTGCTTGCGAAGAAGATGTGGTGCTCGACTTGCGTCAGATTGAAAAGCGTTTAATAGTTGAGGCGAATGTTACTAATATTAATCCTGCCGTAAAGGTTGCTCTTTCGTACAGCCAGGCTTTTTACGATTTGCCCGAAACCAACAGGCAAACCAATGCATCGGTTTCGATAACAAACAATAAAGGCGAAAGCGAATTGTTAAAACCCGACAGTGCCGGTTTTTTTGTATCCGGGCAATTCAACGTTGAACACGGTGAAATGTACACTTTAAAAGTAGAAATCGACGACCAGATTGTTGAAGTTGAATCGCAAATGCCAAAATTGGTCGAAATTGCCGGAGTGGCTTTTGTTCCAAACCCTTTCTGGAAAAATCCCGATAGTTTAAATGTCTTTGTTAATGTGCTCGATCCGAAAGGCGAAGACAATTATTTTCGCTTGCTAATTAATAAGTTGAGCGAAAAACAAGGCAACGAACTCTATGTGGTTGACGATACTTTTGGAAAAGATGGAACCATTTCGATGCCGGTATATTTCAAAACATACAAACCCGGCGATACTATTGTTGTTGAACTAAGGCACATCACCAGAGCCATGGCCGATTATTACGGCGGTTTGTCCGACAATATCAATGGTTCGTTCAATTCAATTGCACCCGGTAATCCTGTATCGAATATGCCCGATGATGTTTACGGCTACTTTGCAACTTATGCAGTCGACAGGGATACTATAATCGTGTCAAATGGTTTTCCTTCGTTTTGAAATATCATTTAAAAGTACAGCCAGTATCCTTTAAATTTGCCTTGCGAGTTGATTTCCAATGCAGGAAAAGGCATTTTAACAAAGTTGAGGCCCTTGAACAAAGTTTTCAAAAAACGCGAATGGGTGGGTATTTTTTCCCAATCGATATCGAGCGACAGCAAAAATTGTCGCGTGCGTTGAACTTCGGGTAAGCGAACACCCCTATAGTAGGTGCGGTTTTTGAATTCGCCAAACATGCCGTTGGCACTATATCCAACCGCAATGTTGAGCCAGGGGGGTAGTGTTTCGCGCATCATAAAGTTACCCGCATTGGCCGAAAACCAATGGGTGTGGCTGTTGTAGTCGTAAAAAAAACTTTCGAAAACGTTGCTGCCCAAATAACCGTTTGCCTGTTCGAAATATTCCGACTTCGAAAAACTCATTTTGTGCCGTATTATTTGCCGGTCGAAAAGCAGTTCTTGCCCAACCATAAAGGCCGAACCGGCAGTGTTGGCCATAACATCACCCCACGAAAAGCCCCAGCCTTCATATAATCCATCGAATATTTCAATGGGCAATTGCATCAAAAAACCGGCCGAACCACCGTATATCAGTGCTTTGTTTTTGCTTACTCCGGCTTTTCGCAACCAATTATAACAAGCATAACTTTCGAAGTAAGCTCCAAAAGCATGCCCCATTTTGTCCATCTGTAAATAGCCGGCATTGTCGTTGTAAAAGTGTAGCGGAACCCTTTGGTGGTCTTTGTACCAAATGAAACTTAAAAACGAAATACCTCCAACATAAACACCGGCAGGTACAGCAATTGCAGCGGTTAATATTTTGGGGTCGATATTATTTTGGGGCCGATGTTGGGTTGAATCGCTTAAACCATATGCCTTGCATAGGCTGCAAAACAAAATAATAAGGATAACAATTTTTTTGGGATATTTCAATTGCTGAATTTTTTGGTTTTAAAAAGTAAAAATACAACATAATGCAATAGTAATGCACAACTTGTTTTATCTTTTTATTAAACAATGTTAAGTGTTTATAAAATATTTCTACATTTGTAAAGCTCATGTGCAAAACAATACAAACCGGTGAAAAAAATTGAAGTCAATACTTACCAAAAGCCCCTTCTTTTCGATTACAATGGATTGTTCGACGATTTTTTGGCGCTAACAACCCTGCTTACATTAAGTGAATATCGCTTAATTGGGCTTAGTGTTGTAAAAGGCGAATGTTGTGTCGATCCGGTTGTAGATACAACTTTGCGTATTCTGAAATTATTTTGCCGTTACGATATTCAAATAGCAATTGGCGAGTCGGCGCTTGTAAACCCGTTCCCTTTCGAATTGCGAAACAAATGTTTACAAATAAGCTCAATTAAAAAACTGGCCGGGCAAAAAATCGATAATTCGCAGTTAGTAGCTACAGAAGCAGCTCAGTTCATTGCTCAAAAAATTAACGAGCAAACCGAAAAAACTACAGTTGTTGTAAGCGGCCCGGCTGTAAATATTGCCAATGCCATTGAGCAATTTCCGCAAATTGTCGAAAAAATTGAAAAAGTTATTTGGGTGGCCGGTGCATTTTTGGCCGATGGCGATGTGGTAGCACCCGATCACGATGGAAGTGCCGAGTGGAACATTTTTTGTCATCCTACGGCATCGCAAATTCTATTAAAATCAGGTGTGCCTGTTTTTATGATGCCGCTCGATATAACTCATCAATTGCCCATTGATAATTACCTGATTTATCACCTCGATAAAAACAAGAAGAAAACATTAAGCAAGATTGCGCTAAAAATTTTACAGCCCGAATTCGATCCCAGAGCAAGTAATTACATGAACAGTGTTGTTGCTCCGGTTTATTTGGGCGATCCCGATATTTTTAATTTCGAAACAAAATCGATTGCCATTGAGCAACGTGGTACTTCAATGGGAAATATTTATCGAACCTCGCTGGGCAACAGAATTAAACAGGCAAATTTTGTCGATGCCGAAACCTTTTACGATTTTCTGATTAAGCAACTTAAGCAGTTTTGATTTCTCTTTCTTGTATAAACAACGAGCCATAACTTCGTTTTTTTGAGCTATCTTGTGTACTTTTGCATTTCACTCGAAAAAAATTATAAAAATGATATTGAAAGACCAGCTAAGAGACTTAGTGGAGCGCCGCGATGCGCTGAGGGGGTATCTTTGACATTGATGGAAAACTAATTCAATTACAAGAAGAAGAACTGAAAACACAAGATCCTTCGTTTTGGGAAAACCCTGCTGTAGCCGAGAAGCAAATGAAAGTGGTGCGCGGCATCAAACAATGGACTCAGGCTTTCAGCGAAGTTGATCAAGCGGTCGACGATTTGCAGGTACTTTTCGATTTTCAACAAGAAGGCGAGGCCGGCGACGATGAAGTGGAAAGCCAGTTTGCAACGACCCTCGAATTGATCGAAAAACTTGAAACCAAAAATATGCTCCGCAAAGAAGAAGACAAGCTGGGGGCTGTTTTGCGCATCAATGCCGGAGCCGGAGGAACCGAAAGCAACGACTGGTCGGCAATGCTTTTCCGAATGTATAGCCGTTGGGCCGAAGAGCATGGATATAAGTTTTTGGTGATGGACTACCTCGATGGCGACGAGGCCGGACTTAAAAATTGCACCGTGCAAATTGAAGGCGATTACGCATACGGTTACCTCAAAGGAGAAAATGGAGTACACCGCTTGGTGCGTCTCTCGCCGTTTAATGCCCAAAACAAAAGGCAAACATCTTTTGCTTCGGTTTATGTGGCTCCTCTGGTCGACGATTCCATTGAGGTTGAGATAAACCCCGCCGATATTTCTTTCGAAACAATGCGCTCGAGTGGGGCAGGAGGGCAAAACGTGAATAAGGTCGAAACAGCGGTTCGTTTACGGCATGCACCCACCGGCATCATTATCGAAAACTCCGAAAGCCGCTCTCAGCTAACCAACAAAGAAAATGCTCTTCGCTTGCTTAAATCGCAACTTTACGAAATGGAGTTGCGCAAACGGCGCGAAGAAACACAAAAAATTGAAGCAGGAAAGAAGAAAATCGAATGGGGATCGCAAATCCGTTCGTACGTAATGCAACCTTACAAGCTGGTAAAAGATGTGCGTACGGGTTTCGAATCGAGTAATGTTCAGGCGGTTATGGATGGTGGTCTCGATGACTTTATTAAAGCCTACCTCATGGAATTTGGCAGCGAATAATTTTTTTAAACGAATATTGAATGATCGATCAGGCAACAGTTGAACGTATTTTAGATGCTTCCGATATTGTGGAAGTGGTGCAGGATTTTGTTTCGTTGAAAAGGCGCGGGGTAAATTACCTCGGAAATTGCCCTTTTCATAACGAAAAAACACCATCGTTCACCGTTTCGCCTTCGAAACAAATTTATAAATGCTTTGGATGCGGTAAAGGGGGCAGCCCGGTTAATTTTATAATGGAACATGAGCACCTTACTTATATCGAGGCGCTTAAATATCTGGCTAAAAAGTTCAATGTCGAAGTTGTTGAAAAAGACGAGAATCCCGAAGAAGCAGCACTGCGCAACCGACGCGAAAGTTTGATG
>JAFGAF010000199.1 GCA_016933815.1 Prolixibacteraceae bacterium | reverse complement strand
AGGAGGAGCTTTATTACAGAAGAATATGAAGTTACTAAAATGATAGATATTGTTTACGTAACACAATAATTGACTGCTATTGCTCTGTAAATAATCAATTTCAATCGGGCTGTTTTGCAAGAAAAAAACATTAGCCTGATCGATAATGATTAAATCGGAATGCTTGTGATGGTGGGTTTTAAATGGTTGCTGATCGGAGCTTTTATCGAAAGGATGGGTATGTGTAATAACTGTTCCATCGGGTAAAATATGAGCATGCAAAAAAACCGATTGGCCGGCCAATTGAAAAACTACAAGGCCAACAAAAATAAATGCAAGAAGTTGCTTAACGGTATTTTTGGTTTTGTTGATCATTTAATTGCAATAATGCTTTATTTACGGGCACAAAGATGCACATATATTTTTCTTTTGCGATACCTACATATTGGTATTTTTATTAATTATTTGTTGCCAAAAATTTAAATAACATTGATAAATAAAAAAGCCCGAAAAATTCCGGGCTTTTTGATGACAGTATTTTGAGAACTATGCTTTTCGAATAGCATGCCCTTTTACGGCATAGAAGAAAATATAAAGGTAGCATATTGCAGGGACTATAAAAGCCCACGAATAGCCTGCTGTATCGGCAATACGACCCATAATCGGCGGAATTATTGCGCCACCCAAAATCAGTGCATTGATCAGACCCGAAGCAGGAGCCATTTCTTCGCTATCGAGGCTACGAACAGCCAACGAGAATATGTTCGGGAACATAATTGAATTAAACAAACCAATTGAAACCACAGTCCAAATCGCAATCTGACCACTTGTAAATGTAGTTATCAAGCCTAAAGCAGCAGCTACCAAGGCAAAAATAGCCAACGAGCGGGCAGCTTTTCCACGGCCAATTTGCATAAATAAGAAATTAACAAAAGCACAACCGGTAAAAATAAGGCCAATGTTCCAATTCCAATCGGTAACAAACGAACCCGAAACAAATGCCAATACCAAAATAGCAGCAATATAGCCCCATTTTTTAGCACCGTTTTTCATATCGGAGAACATAATTGATCCAAAGAAACGCCCCACCATGGCACCGCCCCAATAAATAGCAGCATAGGTAGAAGCCATTTCGGCGTTAATAAGCTCATTTGAAGTGCGTAAATAATTTACCAATAGACCGGCGTTACCAACTTCGGCACCTACATAAGCAAAAATACCGAAAGCCCCCAACAAAACGTGAGGATATTTCCAAATGCTTTTCTTTTCGCCTTCTTTCTTCAACGATTCAATTGAAGGTAATTTAATTGTAAAAAGCACTATTGCCACAGCAATAACTATAAGCGCCATAATAATGAAAGGAACAGGAATGCGTTCGGCTACTTCGAGGCCATAAGCTTTTTCCTGAGCTTCGGTTGCCAATGCAGGCAAATTCAATCCTTTAAAAATTGCAATACCAATAAGCCAGGGAGCCACCATTGTAGCCACCGAGTTTAAGGCTTGAGTTAGGTTTAAACGACTCGAGGCCGAGCTTTCGGGGCCTAAAGCTGTAACATATGGGTTTGCAGCTACTTGCAAAAAAACCACACCGGTAGCCAAAATAAAAGTTGCTAAATAAAATAAGCTCAACATTGCTCCTTTTGCAGCCGGTACAAAAGCAATACTACCAATACCCATCAGTATAAGACCTAAAATAACAGTCCATTTGTACCCTATTTTATTGATCAGCTTACCGGTTGGAATCGACATAATTGGATAAGTAATAAAAAATGCCGACGACAACAGTTGTGCCTCAAACTCCGACAAACCAAAAACTGCTTTAACTGGCGCAGTCATGGTAATAATGAAGGTTGTTGCAAAGCCAAAAATGAAGAAAATGGCTCCGAAAGTGGTCATCCCCACCGTAAAATTCTTTTTATTGTCCATTAAGTAAATTATTAAGGTTTGTATTAATTAGAAAATTTGATTGTTATTTTATTTTAGGCAAGCAAGATATAAAAATCATTTTTCATTTTAACATTATCACCCCAACTTTTTGGGCACTCAAATTCACACCGGTTTCGTTATTGCCCTGCCCTACGCGCTGATAAAACAAATGCAGTTTGTTGTGTCTTTTCCAAAGTTCAGTATCGAACGATGGCTCCCAACGACCCAAGGTACCCGTATTGAAAACTTCAGTTTGCCAATTGAGCTCAGGAAAAAAGCTTCGAACAAGGCATAACTGATCGCCATGTTCTTCGTCGCGATAAACCACTGTTATTTGGGTTTTTCCATTTTCGTCGGATGTCAAAATCTGCGGCCTGCTAATTGGAATATTTCTCGAACCGGTGCCCGACAAATCGAAATCGAGGTTACGTTGAGTGATGGTACTCGTTTCCCATTTGCCTTGATTGCTGTATATTAAATGAAGGTTTGTACATTGCCCATCATCCTTCTTGTAATATGTACAAATAAAAACATTCCCATGTTTATCCGATGTCATTGACGTTTGGTTGATTAAGTTGCTGTTTTGTGCAATAGGACAAACAATTTCGGCTTGTTTTATATCAATTGGTAAGCAATAAGCTTCGGCTTTTGAGTTTTCCCAAGTAATGCCGCCATCGTTCGAACGGGCAAAACATATATCGTGATTTGACGCAACATCGGGGCTTTCGCGCCACACCCAACTCAACAATATTTCATCGTTATTGCCCACATGCAATTGCCAATATGCATTGCGTTCACCTTGCCCGTCGATTAAATTGCTTTGCAATCTTGCCCATTGTTGATTACCAGCGTTGTAACGGTTAAGTATCAGATTTCCATTGCCCGAACCACCATCGCGGTAGGCAAAGAGCAAATCACCATTTGAAAACCGATAAAATTCGGGGTAAGTTACTGCATTCTCATTTGTGCCTGTCATGCTTTCTGTTGATCCCATTTCGAGTGAGTAAGGCTCACGCGAGCGACAATAATTGAGTTTTGAATTATGATGGTCCCAACTCATGTGCACATAACCTTTTCCATCAAGCATTATGCTTATCACATTGTGCGCATCGCCAACATTTCCTTTGTATGGTGTTGTTTTGATTGTCCATTCGTTTTCGTTCAGTTTACGGCGCGCTAGCACTACATTTGCCATACTATCGTAATAAGCAACAAACTGAAAAATACTGTCGCTTGCAATTGAATTTTTTCGAAATATTGTTGCATTTACGCTGGTTTTGCTCCAACCGTACCCCAATTCGCTTATTTGATAATTACCACTCTGAGCAACAGCGCTTAACGATGTCCACAAAAATGCAAAAACAATTATATACTTTAAAGTCAAAGTAACATTCATGCTGTAACAATTTTTAATTGAATTGTTTACGATAACGCATCAAAGCTTCAACAAAATAATAATCGGCATACGAAAGTGGCACATCAACTTCTGTTCCGTTTGGCATGTGCCCCACTCCATGTTTTAAAATGAAGTTGGCATTTGAACCTGTTTTTGCCAAATATGGTTCGTTGCACAACGAAATAAGTTGTTTCTCGGCTACATTCATGTACTGCTTCGCTTTATCGGGGGCAACATACTGCTGCAATTCGAGTAAAGCAGAGCAAATAATCGCACCTGCCGAAGCATCGCGTAAAGCATTCGGAATATCGGGGGCATCAAAATCCCAGAACGGAATTTTATCTTCGGGCAAACGTGGGTGATTCACAATGAAATCGGCAATTTTAATGGCCTGATTAAGATACTGTTTATCGTTTGAAAAACGATACATCATTGTAAAGCCATAAAGCCCCCATGCCTGCCCCCGAGCCCATGCCGACTCGTGGCTGTAACCCTGTGAAGTATGAAACAACTCAGGCTCGCCGCTCAATGTGTCGTACGAAACAACGTGAAACGAACTGCCATCGGGCCTAAAGTGGTTGGCAATGGTTGTATTGGCATGGCTGCGTGCTATTTCAGAAAAACGTGGTTTTTCGAACTTTTGCGCAGCCCATTCCAGTAATTCGAGGTTCATCATGTTATCGATAATTACAGCGTATTGCCATTGACGATTCCATGATGCCCTATCCCACGATCGGATTGTTTTTGTACGTTCGTTATACCTGCTCGACAGCGAAATGGCTGCATTTTCGATAATTGATAAATATTCGGGGTT
>JAFGAF010000198.1 GCA_016933815.1 Prolixibacteraceae bacterium | reverse complement strand
TGCCAAAAAATGATCTGTTTCGTTTGTTGGTTGTTGTATAACTACAATGGTATCGGTTGGTGTTATTGCTTGTACCTGAACGGTGTCGCTCAGCTGTTCAATTGTATCGGTCTGTTCGAAATATGTTATTGTATCGTTCCCTTCCATTTTTGCCACACTGGCTGTTTATCGGTTAATGGCTTTTTCAATTATTATTTGCCCAAAGATAATACTATTTTTATGCCGATGTTTATTGTATTATGTTGATATTTTTGAATTAATGATTGGCAACGAAATACATTTTGCTCCCATACAAGGTTATACCGACAATGAATACCGAAATGTGCATTCTGCTTTTTTGGGAGGTGTCGATTATTATTATACGCCATATTTATCGGTTGAAAATAACGGTAAAGTTAAGTTGCTAGCCGATATTGATAGGGTGTCGGACCCATTAAAGCCGCATACCATTCCACAACTTCTGCCGGCCAATGTAGCCGAAACCAAAACAATTGCAGACCATATTGCCCGTGCGGGTTTTAAAATGGTTAACCTGAACCTTGGTTGTCCGTATCCGATGGTTACCCGTAGAGGACGTGGTGCAGCTTTAATTGGAAAGCCACGGTTGGTTGCCCAAATGGTTGACATGTTGATCGAAGATTATGGTTTTTCAGTGAGCTTGAAAATGCGTTCGGGGCTTGTAAACGAGCACGAGATTTTCACTTTTCTTGATTGTTTTCCTCATAAAAAGGGGCAACAAATAATTCTGCATCCGCGTGTTGCTTCTCAATTGTACAAAGGGAAAGCTAATGTCGAAAATTTTGGTAGGTGCAGGCAGTTGTTCCCCGAAATCGATTTTGTGTACAATGGCGATATTGTTTCGGTAAGCAGTTTTAAGCTAATTGCTGCAATTTTGCCCGGCCAACAAAAATGGATGATAGGCCGTGGTTTGTTGTTGAACCCGGCTTTGGCTTTCGAAATTAAAAACGAAGAAGAAAGTTCAGAGCATCGACAAGAAATGCAATTTATTGCTTTTGCCCGGTTGCTTGTTGCCGAAATCGAACAACAAAGCTCCGATAAAGAGCATGCGCTAAACAGGGCTAAAATTCAGTTAAAAATGCTTTTTGCAAATGTTGTAAGGCTTAAACAAATGGCCAAACGAATTCAAAAATCGAGGAGTAGCGATGAGATAAAGAGTATACTGAATGAAGCGAGTTTAATTTAATTCATCTGGAAACGTTCGTAGCAGCTCATGTTTTCATATTGCTCCATCAAGCGGGTAAGCTGCTGGGCTTCTTCGTATTCGGGCGAATCGGGTTCGGCGTCGCAAATTTCGAGAAACCTGATTATTGCCCTACGGTATTCATCCTCTGTTAAAAATTTGTCGTGCATTCTTCTAAATTCAAAAATATTAATGTGCTTCGAGCCAGTTTTTTCCATGGTTCATTTCAACAGTTAAAGGAACAACAAGTTCAATGGCATTTTCCATTGTTGTTTTTACTATGCTTTTTAACTGCTCAAGCTCGTTGGGGTATACATCAAAGTTCAATTCGTCGTGAACTTGTAAAATCATTTTCGATTTTAAGTTTTCTTTTTCCAACTGCTTTTGAATATTGATCATGGCAATTTTTATGATATCGGCGGCCGAGCCTTGTATGGGGGCGTTAATAGCGTTGCGTTCGGCAACTCCCCTTACAACCGCGTTGGCCGAGTTAATATCAACTAAATAACGTTTGCGCCCCAACAAAGTTTTAACCATTTCGTTTTTCCTTGCTTCATCGATGCTTTTTTCCATGTATTCTTTCACTTTTGGGAAAGCTTCGAAGTAGCCGTCGATTAATTCTTTGGCTTCGGAACGCGATATGTTGAGCCTTTGCGACAAACCAAAGGCCGAAATGCCGTAAATAATGCCGAAGTTGGCTGTTTTTGCTTTGCGGCGCATGTCGGAGCTTATTTCGTTTACCGGTATTTTAAATATTTTTGATGCTGTTGCAGCGTGTATGTCGATATTGTTAGCAAAGGCTTCAATCATGTTGGGGTCGTGGCTAAGGGCTGCCATAATGCGCAGTTCAATTTGCGAGTAGTCGGCCGAAAGGTAGAGCATGCCGGGTTCCGAAGGGATAAATGCTTTGCGAATTTCGCGGCCGTTATCGTCCCTAATTGGTATGTTTTGCAAATTAGGGTTGGTTGAGCTAAGCCGACCAGTTGATGCAATGGCCTGGTTAAACGATGTGTGGATTTTTCCGCTTCGTTGGTTGATGAGTTTGGGCAATGCTTCGACATAGGTGTTAAGCAACTTTTTCAACCCCCTAAACTCAAGTACTTTGTTAATTATTGGGTGTTTGTCGGCCAGTTTTTCCAGAACTTCTTCGCCGGTTGAGTATTGTTTTGTTTTTGTTTTTTTTGCGTTTGAATCAATTTTTAACCTGTCGAAAAGTATTTCGCCCAGTTGTTTTGGCGACGAAATCAGAAAATCGACACCCGCAAGTTCGTGAATCTCCTTTTCGAGTTGAATAATTTGTTCTTTCAGGCTTACAGCGTATTCGTTCAGTGCATTGGGGTCAATTTTTACGCCGCTGGCTTCCATCTCGGTTAACACATGCACCAAAGGCATTTCGATATTGTTGAAAAGATCCGAAAGCTCGTTACTTGTAAGCTCTGTGGCAAGCTTTTGTTTCAATTGTAAAGTAAGATCGGCATCTTCGCAGGCATATTTTACCAGCGTGTCGGTATCAACCGAGCGCATTGTGCGTTGGCTTTTCCCTTTGGCGCCAATCAGTTCTTCGGTTGCAACTTTCTTGTAGTTAAGGTATTGTTCGCACAAATAGTCGAGGTTGTGGCGCAACTCGGGCTGTAGTAGGTAATGGGCTATCATTGTGTCGAAAAGTTTGCCTTTTACGTTTATGCCGTACTGTTTTAGCATGAGCATATCGTACTTTATGTTTTGGCCAACTTTTTCGATGTTTTCGTCTTCGAATATAAGTTGAAATTCCTCCAGAATTTTTTTGGCTTCGGCTCTGTTGTTGGGTAAAAGCACACAAAATGCCTGGTGTGGCTTAATGGCAAACGACATGCATACCAAGTCCGAAATGTGCGGATCGATACCGGTAGTTTCAGTGTCGAAGCAAAACGAAGGCGAAACAGCCAACTCGGCCCTTAAAGAAGCGCGTTGGTTCTCGTTTTCAATTTTAATGTATTGGTGTTTTACGGTTTCAATGTTTTCGTAATTGATAGATGAGGCAACGGTTTGAATATCGTTGGTGTCAAAAAGCGAACCTTGGGTGGGCACTCCCGGGCTTGTACTTGCGGTATTAACTGTTGTTTGTTGAGTTGTATTCAACTTGTTGGCCAGTGTTCTGAATTCGAGCTCCTGAAACAAAGCCATAAGTTGGTCTTTATCGGGCTCGGCCACTTTCATTTGTTCAAAATTAATATCGATGGGTACTTTTGTATCGATGATTACCAGCTCGCGCGAAAGGAAAACCTGCTCTTTGTGTTCAACGAGGTTTTCTTTTAATTTGCCTTTAAGCTGATCGATATTTTGGTAGATGCCTTCAATGCTTTTGTAATCGCCAATCAGTTTCATGGCTGTTTTTGGGCCTACGCCGGGGCAGCCCGGTATGTTGTCGGCCGAATCGCCCATTAGTCCCAAAATTTCGATTACCTGTACCGGATTGTCTATCTGGAAATTTTCGTTAACCTCATCGATGCCCCATATTTCGGGGTTGTTGCCATTTTTGGGTGGTTTGTACATAAAAGTATGTGTATCAACCAGCTGGGCGTAATCCTTGTCGGGGGTCATCATATAAGTGGTAAAACCTTCAGTTTCGGCTTCAAGCGCAATGGTGCCAATTACATCGTCGGCTTCGAAGCCCGCTTTTTCGATAATTGGAATGTTGTAGGCTTTAACAATATTGCGAATGATGGGTACAGCAAGGCGGATATCCTCGGGCATTTCGTCGCGGTTGGCCTTGTACTGTTCAAACATTTTGTGCCTGAAAGTTTCGGCATGAACATCGAATGCAACAGCAATATGGCTTGGTTTTTCGTTGTTCAATACTTGTTCGAGGCTATTCACAAAACCTAAAATGGCCGAAGTGTTTAAGCCTTTTGAATTGAACCTTGGGTTGCGAATAAATGCGAAGTACGAGCGGTAAATTAATGCATAGGCATCAATTACAAAAAGTTTTTTCGATTGCGAATTATCTGTTTCCATATTAGTTAGTTGTCGTCGGCATTCCACTCGGCGCTCGAGCTGGCTGTTTCGTAAAGTTTTACTTTTTTTAGTTCGATACCTTCGGGAAACAATGGTTTAATTTTATTTACAATCCATATTACCAGGTTTTCGCAGGTTGGTTGAAAGTCGAAAACAAAATGGCGTTCGTACATTTCGTTTAGTTCAAGCAGTTTGTTATGCGGGGCATTTTTGTGTATAACCAAAGAGTGATCGAGTTGATCAACAATTTCGCCTTTCACAATGCGTTTTAGGTCGCCAAAGTCGATCACCATCCCGTTTTTTTGGTTGTTAATATCGTTAATGGGTTCGCCCATAACCGTTACATATAATTTGTAGGTGTGGCCATGTATGTTTTTGCAAAGCCCGTCGTAATTCCAAAGGGCATGTGCCATTTCGAAATCGTAAAATTTGGTAACCCGTATTTTTGCCATATTAGTACAATTTTATCGTGTAAAAGTATAAATATTACAATAATAACAAGTATTACCCAAAAAAGTTATTGAAAGTTATATGTGAAAGTTTATTCTTCGCAAGCACAAGTATTCATGCAGTCGAGAATTTGTCCAAGCACCTTGTGCTTAATGTAGTACAAGGTGTTTTTGCCATCGCGTTTTGAACACAAAACCCCCTTGTCGCGTAAAATACCCAAGTGGTGCGATGCCGTTGATTGTTCAATGCCAATTGTTTCGTGAATTTGTGTTACAGTAAGTTTATTTCCGTCTTTGAGCAGGTGAAGAATTGATAATCGTATCGGGTGAGCCATGGCTTTTAACATAGCAGTTGCTACTCGTAAAGTGTTATCGTTGAAATCGGTTTGTAACATTTTTGTATCATTTTATGCCACAAAAATAGCATTTCTAAAATAATAATACATAAAAATTCTATTTATAATCTTTTTTTAAGCGTAATGTTTTTGGGTTTTTGCTCAACCTGGATGTAAGTATTTTACTTGCTCGTTTCATAAAGCAATTCTTGATAACAAAATATATCGTATTTTTGCAAGATTGATCAAAAATATGAAATGTTGAAATTAGATACAATAAAACAACCAGTGGCCGATGAGCTCAAGCAATTCGAAAGTTTTTTTCGTGATGCTACCAAATCGGATATCACTTTGCTGAATCTAATTGTGAATTATTTGATTCGTAATAAAGGAAAGCAAATAAGGCCTTTGTTTGTTTTTTTGTCGGCAAAAATGCATGGGAAAATTAACCGCAGTACATTTTTGGCGGCTACATCAATTGAACTTTTGCATTCGGCAACACTGGTACACGACGATGTAACCGATGACTCGTACGAGCGACGGGGCAAATTGTCGATCAATGCAATTTGGCGAAACAAAATAGCTGTATTAATAGGCGATTTTTTGTTGTCGAAAGGCTTGTTGATTGCTACAAAGGAAAAAGAATACGAAACACTCGATATTATTTCCGAAGCTGTAAAAGAAACCATCGAAGGTGAATTGTTGCAAAGCGAAAAAAGCCGGAAGTTGGATATTGATGAAGCTACTTATTTTGAAATTATTTCGAAAAAAACAGCTTCGTTAATTGGTTCAAGCCTTGCCGTTGGTGCGCACTCGGTAGGTGCCGATACTGCTGTTATTGAAGAGATGAAGCAAATTGGTATTCTTGCCGGATTGGCTTTTCAAATACGCGACGATATTTTCGATTACGAAGAAAAGGGTATTATTGGAAAACCTACGGGAAACGATATCAAAGAACAAAAAATTACCTTGCCATTAATTCATGTACTTAAACAATCGGGATGGATTGAACGGCAACGCATATTGAATGTTGTTCGCCGAAAAAATAAGCGAAAAGATAAAGTAAACCAGCTGATTAATTTAGTTCACGAAAAAGGTGGCATTGAATATGCAACACTTAAAATGAACGAATACTGCGAAATGGCCATCGAGCGCCTTTCGAAATTTCCACAAAACGAAGCCCGCGATGCACTGGCTTTGTTGTTTCGTTACATTATAACCCGTAAACGTTAGCAGTTCACATTTGCGATCAACTTAAAGCGGCTGCCAGGCAACGATTTAACAACTCCCTGAAATTCGAGTCCCAATAAAATTGAGTTGATTTTTTGCACTGGCAATTCAATAGTTCTCGATATTAAGTCGTTGGTGGTAATATCGTATTGTTTTAACAAATTTATAATCTGCTTCTCTTCGTCGTTAAGTTCAATAAGTAATGGTTGTTGAACTGGTTTTTTGTTGGCCTCCCAGCCCATAAAAGCTATTAAATCGGACGAGTTTTCAATTAAGGCTGCTTTGTTGTTTTTAATCAAGCTGTTGCATCCTTTCGAGTATTGATCGGAGGTACGGCCCGGGAAGGCAAAAACATCGCGGTTGTACGAGTTGGCAATATCGGCTGTTACCAGAGCGCCGCCTTTTTCGGCCGATTCGATTACAATGGTACAGTCCGATAGTCCTGCAATTATTCGGTTTCGCCGTAAAAAATTGCCCGGATCAATTTTGCTGCCCGAAGTAAAATCGGAAAGCAAGCCACCTTGCTGCTGAATCATTTCTTTGGCAATACCGGCATGTATCGAAGGGTACATTTTGTCGAGCCCGTGGCCAACTACACCCACGGTTGGCATTTGTACTTTTAATGCGGCTTTGTGGGCCATTACATCGATGCCAAATGCCAAACCGCTTACCACCAAGGTGTGTATTCCGTTTATAGCCAGCCCTTCAATCAACTCGTTGGTTATTTCGCGTCCGTTTTCGGTTGCATTGCGCGTTCCAACAATGCTGATTATGCGGGCTGAATTTAAGTCGGCATCGCCTTTCATAAACATGATTACCGGTGCATCTTCGCATTGAGCCAAGCGTCTGGGGTAGTTTTTGTCAAGGTAAAAGAAGGTTTTTAATTTGTATTTCTCGATAAATAATATTTCTTGTTCGGCCTTTTTTAGCGCGTCATCTCTTTCCGATAAAATAATTTTTTTAAGTGCTTCGCCAATACCGGGTATGTCATTCATTTGTTTCTTCGAAGCTTCGAAAATGGCTTGTGCACTTCCCAAATAGGCTACCAAGCGACGTGCGTTTATTGCTCCAATGCGGGGCAAAAGCGATAAGGCTATTTGATATTGTAAGGGTGACGACATTTGTGTTTTGTTTTTTGTTTGAAGGAATGCTATGCTCTGTGGTTGTTGTTTAATATTTGACTCAATACCTTTTCTATTCGCGCGATGTTGGCTTTTTTCAGTGTCGATAGCGAAACAGCAGGGTAGTCGGCCAAACCAAAACGCGACTCAACAGTTAAGGTCAGTTCTTTTCTCATTCCCCAAAATTTTCTTTCAATTTTGAAATCTTTAAGTTGGTCTAAATTCATTTCAATTGACTGATAATTACGGGCAACTGTAAAAACAGAATAGAAATTAACCTGCAGTTGTTGCTCGGTAACCAAAAGCTCAAAAAACGAAGGCTTTATTTTTCCCATTACAAAAAAGTAGGCAACAGCAATTACAATATTGGTAATGAGCTCCCATGTTTTGTTTGTGGCCACAAAATAGAATGCAATGCCCAAAAACGCAACAAAACTTAAAATGAACAACAAAAAATAGTTGTTCGATTGCCCTTTGTTTTCGAGCTGAAAAATGAAGTTTATGTTTTCTTTATCTTCCATGGTAAAAATTAAACTTTAGCAAAGTAACAATTTGTTGTAAATTTGACCCTCTAAATATACGTAAAATGAGCATTCCAACATTTAAAAACGATATACGTGTTTCGAACCGGCTCGAAAATGAGCTGGGGCAAATAGTTTCAAACTACCCAAAAGGCAAGGTTTACATTGTTGTTGACGAGCATACCCGTGAGTTTTGTCTGCCCGAATTGCAACAATACGACTTTTTTAAAGGCATACCAGTGCTTGAAATAAAAAGTGGTGAGCACAATAAAAGCATCGAATCGGTTGTGGCCGTGTGGAATTTTCTGGAAGAAAATGGTGCCGACCGTAAATCGTTGCTTATTAACTTGGGTGGTGGCATGCTGAGCGACTTGTGCGGTTTTGCGGCCTCGTGCTTTAAACGCGGGTTGCATTTTGTGAACATTCCAACCACCTTGCTATCTCAGGTCGATGCTTCGGTGGGCGGAAAAACTGGTATCAACTTTAATGGGCTTAAAAACGAAATTGGCGTGTTTAATCAACCGCAAACAGTAATTATTGCCAGCCGTTTTCTGAAAACCCTCGACAAGGCTAACTTTCTGTCGGGCTATGCCGAAATGCTCAAACATGGGCTGATACACAGCAAAGCACATTGGGACGAGTGCCTGGCTTTCGATACCGAAAACATCGATTATGAAACGCTTAACGGGATGATTGCCCGCTCGGTTGCCATAAAAGAGCATTTTGTAGTTAACGATCCTACCGAGCAAAACATTCGCAAAGCATTGAACTTGGGTCACACTGTTGGGCACGCTTTCGAAAGTATGGCCCTGCACCAGGGGCGGCCAATTTTGCATGGCTATGCAGTGGCTTACGGAATTATTGTAGAACTGTATTTATCGGCCAAAAAAACAGGTTTGCCCATGTATCAAGTTGACCAAATTTCACAATGGATAATTGACACTTACGGGCCATTCAGTATCGCCAAAAGCGACTACGAAACCCTTTACCTTAAAATGACGAAAGACAAAAAGAACGAAGCCGGCCGCATTAATTTTACCTTGATACCCGAAATTGGCAAGGTTGAAATCAACATCGACTGTAGCAAAGAGCTGATTATTGAGGCATTGGATTATTACAGTAGCTTGTCGGAATAAAGTTTTGTAACTTTGAGGAAAAATATTTGATATGAACGAGATTATTTTTGTAGTAAACGAATCAGACGAAGGTGGCTACGAAGCTCAGGCTTTAGGTCACTCAATTTTTACTGAAGCCGATTCGGTAGAAGAATTAAAGAACAATATTAGGGAAGCAATCCAATGTCACTTTGATGAAAATGCGCCAAAACTTGTTCGTTTGCATTTCATTAAAGAAGAAATTTTTGCTGCATAAAATTTTGACCGGATATGAAAAAAGTCCCTCGTAATCTATCAGGAGAACAATTTATTAAGTTGCTTACAAAACTTGGGTATTCAAAAAACCGGCAAGTAGGAAGTCATGCCCGTTTGATTACAGACAAAAATGGTAAGCACAGCATTACAATACCTATACACGATCCATTAAATATAGGTACTCTGTCAAAAATTATTAATGATGTTGCCATACATCACAAAATGACTAAAGAAGAAGTGATAGAATATCTCTTTTAGAACTTTTATTTAATAATTGACCAGATAAAGTTTAATAACTTTGTGAAAATTTCATCATGCAATACACTATACAAGCAACAAAAAAATCGCTTACAGGCGAAATCACTTTGCCCACTTCAAAAAGCATAAGCAACCGTGTGCTCATAATCAACGCATTGGCATATAGCCCGTTTCCGGTTCAAAACCTAAGCGATAGCGACGACACCCGAGTAATGGAGCAAGTACTTAACGCTAACTCCGACAAGTTCGACATTGGCCATGCCGGAACAGCCATGCGCTTTCTTACCGCATTTTTGTCGAAAATTGTTGGGAAATGGGAAATTACCGGTAGCGAACGCATGCAACAACGCCCCATCAAAATATTGGTCGATGCCTTGAACCAACTTGGTGCAAAAATAGAATACATCAACAACCCGGGCTACCCGCCGCTACGCATTTGGGGCTCTAACCTCAAAGGTGGCCGGCTCGAACTCGATGGCAGTATTAGCAGTCAGTACATTTCGGCATTGCTAATGATAGCACCCAGCATTGAAGGCGGGCTTGAACTTACCCTTACCAACCGCATAACATCGGCTTCGTACATCGATCTTACCTTGAGCTTAATGGCACAATATGGCATCGAATACAAATGGGAAGACAATGTAATTACCATAAAAGAACAGAGTTACCAACCCATTCCGTACGTTGTTGAGGCCGATTGGAGCGGGGCTTCGTATTGGTACCAAATGGCCGTGCTGGCAAACGAAGCCGATATTCTGCTTAAAGGTTTGAAGCTCGAAAGCTTGCAGGGTGATTGTGATCAGGCAAAATGGTTCGAGAATTTTGGTATTGTTTCAACACAAGAAGAAGATGGTGTTCGACTGAGCAAAAAAGAAGTGCGGTTGCCCGAAAATTACGTGCAAAATTTTGTTGAAAACCCCGATATTGCCCAAACTTTTGCCGTTATGTGTGTTTGTAAGGGCATCCCTTTTCATTTTTCGGGTCTCGAAACATTAAAAATAAAAGAAACCGACCGAATTAATGCACTTATCACCGAACTCGGAAAGCTTGGAGCTGAACTGTATGAGCCACAACCCGGCGAATTGGCCTGGAATGGTAATATTGACGAGGTGCAGTTTTACAGCGATGTTGAAATTGACACCTACCACGATCATCGTATAGCATTGGCTTTTGCTCCGGTTGCGCTCATAAACGGCTCAATTAGCATCAACAACCCAATGGTGATCACCAAATCGTATCCGGGTTATTGGGCCGATCTGAAAAAACTGGGCATTAAAGTATACTAAAAAACTGTATTATGAATTCAGCACTGAAACGCCGCACAAAAGGCGATGAAATATTTAACAGCATTTCGCATGGTGTAGGCATTGCATTGGCCGTTGCGGCTACTGTTTTATTGGTCGTAAGGGCTTCGCTATATGGCACGGCATGGCACATTGTTTCATTCAGTATTTTTGGCGTAGGAATGATTTTATTGTACACATCATCGACAATATTTCATGGTGTATATAACCCCCGATTAAAATACAAACTCAATAAACTCGATCATTCGTCTATCTATGTGCTTATTGCAGCAACTTATACGCCGTTAACATTTACGGTGTTGCGTGGAGCTTTTGGGTGGGTTATTTTTGGTATTATATGGGGTTTGGCCATAGCAGGTGTGGTGTTTAAAGTGTGGTTTTATACCTCAAAATTGAGATTGCTTTCAACCATTTTGTACATGGCCATGGGTTGGATGATTATAATTGCCATAGTGCCGGTAATACGTAATACGCCTTCACCTACAATTTGGTTTTTACTGGCCGGGTGTTTGAGCTATACTTTTGCGCCATTTTTCTACATGTGGCGATCGAGACCTTATTTGCACGGGGTGTTTCATATTTTTATACTTGGCGGAACAATTTGTCATTTTTTTGGTTTTTGGTACTTGCTTTAATTAAAAATTTACGCTTAGTAAATCATTTAGCGCTTGCTTATAGAAGTTGGTTGGTTCTAAAATCTCAAAGTCGTCAATAGTTTCTTCATCGGTATTGTTGAAATAGTATAAGCGCCATTGATTGTCAGAAAATTCAGCAGCACTGAGATGTTCTACCCAATCGCCGCAATTGATATAGCGTACCGATCCGTAAATTGATGTAAATAAGCGTTCGGTTGGGTAGTGTGTGTGCCCGCAAATTACAGTATCGAATTTTTTATTAATGGCTGTTTTGCATACCGATACTTCGAAACGCGAAGGTTTTTCTTTTTGAGTTAAAATTTTAGTTTTGAATTTTTTGTAAAGAAGGACCTCGTTAAAGCCCAATATTTTGATGGACGCATTAATTGTTTTGTTTAAAATGGTCAACAAGCCATAAAATGCTGATCCAATTTTGGCAAGCCATTTGGCCCTGTGGATAATATGGTCAAAAACATCGCCATGTAAAATCCATGTTCGATTTCCATCAATATCAAGTACGAGTTGATCGGTAATACTGAGCTTGCCAATTTCGATATTGTTAAACCTTCGCAAAAATTCATCGTGGTTGCCCGATATATAGATAACTTTTATCCCTTTTTCGAGCATTTTGATAATTTGCCGTACTACTTTAAGTTGCGATTTTGGGAAGTAATTGCGCAAGAATCTCCACGAGTCGATGATATCGCCATTCAGTACGAGTGTTTTTGGTGAAATCGATTTAAGGTATTTAAGCAATTGTTTTGCTTTGCAGGCGTGCGTTGCGAGATGCAAGTCTGAAATTACGGCAATCTCAATTTTACGTTGCTCCATTCAAAGGCTTTTAAATTTGGTGTAAAATTGGATAATGCCTTTAATTGGTTGGTTAACTGAAGGTTATTTGATGGTTAATTTGAGGTTCCACAAAAACACAAATGGGAACCAACCTGTTCGATTGATTCCCATTTCGCTTTGGGAAAGAGATTCTCAAAGTGTCAGGTTACGGTTATTATAACCGGCTGTTGGATGTGTCCCTTGCGGTTTGTCCTTTAGCCCTTATCGGTTGGGTATTGCTTGTTACGGCAGTACTTTCCGATTGTTTGTACGTTGCAACCGTTTGCTTATTCCTTGCGGCTTTCACACGTTTTTTGCAACTTCACCAAACGAAGTGTTTTCAGCTCCCTTTGTTCAAATTGCCTAAGCAATTTAAAAAGTGTTGGCACCTTGCCTAAGCTCAGTGAAACAACTCACAGCTTGGTATCGTCTTGCGATTTTACTTTAGCTGCGGCTTTAAACTTAACCCAACTTTCAACACTATTCAGAATTGATTTATAAACGGGTTTATAAACTTTGCGCTTGTGCTCTTTTGGTAAAAGGTTTCCCTTTTTGCAAATTTGCTTGCTGTAAGGCTTAATAAAAAGCTTTTACAACATGCGCTACCCTGCTTTCGGCTATATTCAGCTTTCGTTAAACATAGCTTTTTAGGTGTTTTCGGCCTAAACCGATTGTTCACCCCGCCTAAGCAATTATTTGCATAATGCCATTGGCGTGCCGGGTTTCCAATGATCGTTAGGAAAAAGC
>JAFGAF010000197.1 GCA_016933815.1 Prolixibacteraceae bacterium | reverse complement strand
CCTTCAAAACTATCGAGAAAAGCTTCGCAACGGGTAATTAAACCGGCATCGGCACTGTGCTCGTCAACCTGCAAGTGCAAAAATGGTTTTCCTTTCATTTCTTTCTGAACAAAATGAATAAGAAACGAGTCGGGGCCACAGCGAAAATTACCCATATAAACAGCAAAAAGCCGCTCATGACGTTCAACAATTCGGGTGGCAGCCAGTATTTTTTGCCCGTTTGGCCAATACATCATTGGGTATTCGTCGAAAATATTTTCGTCGTCGAGTGGCAAATAATCAACCGGAATGGGCATTACATCGAGGTTGATCAGCTTTTCGACCAAGCGCAGGTTTAACGACGGATCGCCGGTGTTGTAGGGGCGACCAAGTATTACGGCCACTTTTTTGTCGGCAGGCAAATTGGCCAACACTTCGCGGCCACGCTCTTTCAATTTATTCTCGAATTGGGTTTGAACATCGTCGGCCAAAGCAATGGCTTTTACAATTTTCGATTTTTGAATGCCAAACTTATCGTTAAAAAAGCTGCCCAATTCGTTGTTCAACACCCGGCCAAAAAACCGAAAATGAAGTGTTGGTATCAAAAATTTACGCCTGATTTCTTCTTTTTGAAATGCAGCATTCATCATAAACGGATACGATTGCACCCATGGGCAATTGCAATTACTGGTGGGGTTATCGGCTTTTGCTTTGGCATTTACAATAAAAGGCATAAAAATATAATCGACCCCTTGTTTAAGCAAGTCGTTTACATGGCCGTGCATTACCTCAACGGGCAAGCAAGTTTCGGAGGCCATTAGCTCCATCGATTCTTTAACCAACTGCAAATCGGTTGTTTTCGACACCACCACTTCGAAGCCTAATGTTTCGAAGAAGGTGCGCCAAAATGGAAATTGCTGATAAAAAATCATCAAGCCACGCGGAATTCCAATTGTTGTTTTTCCGCTTCGGCTTGTAAGGTTTTCAAAACCATTGGTAAGTAGTTGAACACGCTCTTCGAACAAGTTGGGGATGTCTTTTCCTTTTCCTTTTCGATCGTCCACTTCGTACTTGTCGCAGCGGCCGCCATAGAAAAGCGGTTTTTGTTGTCCGTCGATGCGCACCCTTTGTATTTCGCATTGGTTAGAACAAGCTTTGCACGTAAATTTATCGATTGTAAAAGGCAATTCACTAACATTGAAGCCCTTGAAGCGTGTTTTTTGTCCGGGCTGCATGCTTTTACGGGCAAGCATGGCCGCACCAATGGCACCGGTTACATCGAAATGAGGCGGAATGGTAATTTTTTTTCCGGTTACTTTTTCGAAAGCAGCAACAACCGCTTTATTGTTGGTAACCCCGCCCTGAAAAAATATTTTATCGCCTATGCGACGGTCGCCCACCACACGGTTAATGTAATTCTGAACAATGGAATAAGCCAAACCTCCCACTAAATTTTCGGTTTTTTCGCCTTGTTGTTGGTGTGCATTCAGATCCGACTCCATAAAAACCGTACATCGCTCGCCCAATTTAACGGGAGCTTTTGCATTGAGAGCCATTTCTCCAAACTGGTCTTCAATTTTGATATTCAGCTTTTCGGCTTGCTCTTCGAGGAAAGAACCTGTCCCGGCCGCACATACCTTATTCATTTCAAAATTAACCACCACGCCGTTTTCAATACTGATGTATTTTGAATCCTGCCCACCAATTTCGAAAATGGTATCAACTGTTGGGTCGTGCGCAATGGCGGCAGTTGCCTGAGCAGTAATTTCGTTTTGAATGGTATCGGCGCCAATAAAATCGCCGGTAAGGTAACGCCCCGAACCGGTAGTTCCGGCGGCCATTACTTCAACTCGGTCGCCTACTTCGTCGAAAATTTCTTTCAAGCCACGCTGAATAGCATTGAGGGGCTTGCTTGCCGTAGGCAAATAACGGCGGGCTACTACCTTATCGTTTTCGTCGATAAGGACCACGTTGGTACTGAGCGAGCCAATATCGAGCCCCAAGTAAACAGGCAGCTTTTGTCCGTTGGCGGGGAAATTTCTGATCACTTCTTTGCGGTAAACGGCTTCCGATTCAACAAGTTGCTCCAAGGCCACGCTTTCGCTTTTCATGTTCGAGAGGTAGTTACCCAGCTTTTCAATATTGATTTCACCTGCAAAAAGCAGATTTTCTTTTATTACGTGAAAAACGGCTCCAATAGCGCCCATCGAAGCGTGATATTCGGGCACCAACAATTCGCCTTCGTTCAAATTCAATATTTCGGTGAAAGCCCTAACCATTCCGGCATTGGCGGCAACACCCCCTTGAAACATAATGGGTTGGCGAAATTCTTTACCACGGCCAATGCTGCTTTTAAAATTACGGGCAACTGCAAAACACAAACCGGCAACAATATCGTGTAAAGGTGTGGCAATTTGCTGCAAGTGAATCATGTCGCTTTTGGCAAACACACTGCAACGACCCGCAATGCGCGGCGGGTTTTCCGATTTGAGTGCCAACTCGCCAAATTCTTTTTCAATTGAAACGCCTATACGATTGGCTTGCTGATCGAGAAAGGAACCTGTGCCTGCTGCACAAAGGCTGTTCATGGCAAAATCGTCGAGTTGCGAGCGCGACAAACCCTCTTTTTTGTCCATGAAAATGAGCTTAGAATCCTCGCCTCCCATTTCGATAACCGTTTTTACCTGCGGGTAAAGCTCGGCCACAGCCGACGACTGGGCAATGATTTCGTTAACGAAGTTACCACCCAACAGTTGCGAAGCACGTTTCCCTCCGCTACCTGTAAAAGCGACATATTTAAAATTACTGCTGCCCAATTTGGATGTTATTTCAACAATAATATTGTGCAATTTCTGAAAAGGTTTGCCGTAACAATAATCGTAACGATTTTCGATTATTTGCTTTTCGGAATTAATTACAATGGTGTTAATTGAGATTGAACCGATATCGATTCCAAGGCTAAGGGGTGAGGTGCCGGTTTGATTCATAGAATTGATTTTTGTGGTTTATAAGGGTTTTCCTTTTAGTTTTTAAGAAAAAGGACAAGGGCTAAAATAGGCAAAGAATGGCTAAAAGTCAAGTGAATGCCAGAATTATATTAACAGTAAGAATATTTAGACGAGGATTTTTTTAAATACAAGAGCTGTAGGCTCGGGGTATGTTTGCAAAGGAAAATGTGCCGTTCCTACGGAACTCATTTGCTTTTTTTACGTCTTTCATCCCCCGGATTAAAATCCGGCGTTACAAAACCTATCGTTCCTACGGAACTATTTCTATAGTTAAAATTTTCAATACAAATCAATTAACAAACCAATTAATCAATCCATTAAAGAATCTATTCAACTTTTTATACTTTTGCATTCAACCTTTTCAACCCTTTTAAGTCAAACATACCGCTTTAAAACTTTTTTACTGAGTTTGGGTTATACATAGAAAATTTAAAATCAATGGCATCGAACAAAAAAATGATATTCAGGATAATCATAAACATTGTCCTGGTTTTGGTATTGTTGGGTATTATATTCTACCCTAAAATTAAACCTGTTTTTTCGCCCGAAAACAAACAAGGCCCTCAAGGCATGCGCGG
>JAFGAF010000196.1 GCA_016933815.1 Prolixibacteraceae bacterium | reverse complement strand
TTATTGGTAGATACATTAAGTTCAAAGTTAATACTGCTCCGCTATAATCGGGGCAGTTTTTTTTGATAACTACTTATGATTATGGTTGACATCAATATAATTCAAATTCCAAATTCCAAATACCAAAATTCAAATCACAAATTACAAGTTTAACTACGCTTCGCTACGTTGATCTGTGCTCCGATTCAGGTTTCAGGTTTCAGGTTCCAGGTTCCAAGTTTAACTGCGCTTCGCTCCGATTCAGGTTACAGTGACCATGTTGTTCAACGCCAAAATATACAGTTATTCTAACATTCCATTAATCCACAGTAAAACAATGACTACCCTCTCAACCTTATCCTCAACCTCATTGATTTGTTGCATGGCCTCTGGTTTGTTATAGGGTGCTTGGGGTGGCTGGTGGAATTTTTAGTTGATTTGGGGGGAATAATTTCAAAACGCTGCAATACTGTTCTGTTCCGTTCTTTTCCGTTGCAAAAAAAATCTACTTTTACTTTTGAAAAATTAATTTGTAATTCTAACTAATTTCTAACATCACTTTTTATGAAAGCTAAATTCAGAAATCTGAAACTGGTTAATAAAGTGAAAATTCAAGCATTAGTGCTATTTTTTGCTTTATGTTCTGGCATGGCTTACGGCCAGCAGGTAAAAGTTTCAGGAACAGTGACCGACAATGGGGATATGCCGCTAATTGGTGTAACCATTGTTGAAGTAGGTACAACCAATGGTGTAGTTACCAATAGCGATGGCGAATACTCTTTAAATGTAAAAGATGCTTCATCGGTTTTGCGTTTCTCGTACATTGGTTTTAAAAACCAAGATGTAACAGTAGGCAACCAATCAGTAATTAATGTTGTTTTGGTTGAAGACTTAGCTCAGCTCGACGAAGTTGTGGTAACAGGTTATGGTGTTCAAAAGAAAAGCGACCTCACCGGTGCTGTGTCATCGGTTTCGGGCGAGAACATCAGTAAGGTGCCTATTGCAACTATTGACCAAGCCATGCAGGGACAAGCTGCCGGTGTGCACATTACTGCACAGTCGGGTCGTCCGGGCGAAGCTGCCGATATCAAAATCCGTGGTATCAGTTCTATTAATGGTACGCAACCTTTGGTTGTAATCGATGGTGTTGCCGGTGGCGATTTGAACAGTATTAACCCTAACGATATTGCTTCGGTTGAGGTGCTTAAAGATGCTTCGTCGTCTGCTATTTACGGTTCAACCGGTGGTAACGGTGTTATTCTTATTACTACCAAACAAGCAAAAGTTGGTAAAGTTACTACAAACGTGAATGTTTATCGTGGCGTTGAATCATCGATTGGGATGATTGACATGATGGACAGCCAAGCATTTATGCAAACACAGGAAGAATCGCGTTGGAATCAAAGCCTTGGAACTAAATTCAGGCTCGATGAACAATCGATGAAGAGGGCTACCATGTACACTTCACAACCCGACACTTTAAAAACGTACGATTATCAGGATGCGGTATTTAATAATGCCATTTCTGAAAACTACGACATTTCGGTTTCGGGGGGTAACGAAACTTCTAAAGTTTTGGTGAGTGCAAGCTATACCAATCAGGAAGGTATTATCGAAGCCAGTGGATTCGAGCGTTTTACATTCAGGATTAATGCCGATCAAAAACTTACCGATCGCATTACTTTCGACCAAAAAATCAATATCCTAAGTTCAACTTACGAAGGTGTTGAAGATTGGGTGTGGCA
Organism: Prolixibacteraceae bacterium; assembly: GCA_016933815.1. Classification (GTDB taxonomy): domain Bacteria; phylum Bacteroidota; class Bacteroidia; order Bacteroidales; family Prolixibacteraceae; genus Roseimarinus. The sequence goes on along the minus strand of JAFGAF010000196.1, from coordinate 294 downwards.
CCAGTACTATTGGAACCCCATTTACTTTACCATGTTGATGGATCCTGTTGTTCCACCTTACGATGAAACCGGACATTGGTCGCAATCGTTCTTCAGCAACCAAAACCCTTTGGTTTATCTCGATATGAAGGACCGTACGCAAAAGAATGTTAACCTTAATGGTAACTTTGGTCTTAAAATCGATATCCTGAAAGGTTTATCGTACACCAGCCGTTTTGCAGGTACCTTAGGTTTTGGCGATTTCAGGGAATATGAAGGTATTTATTTTGCAACTGCAACCGATAACCGTCAGCA
>JAFGAF010000195.1 GCA_016933815.1 Prolixibacteraceae bacterium | reverse complement strand
TTGCGTGCTTTATTTTACATTGGCCTGTTTATGGTAGTGATGGTTTTTTTGAAAGTTGGGTTTACTTATTTGGCCAGTTTTTTTATGGTGCCCTTGCGAAACGGAGTGGTGCGTAAACTTCGTAACAATATATACCATAAGTTGTTAATGTTGCCCATTGGTTTCTTTTCCGAAGAACGTAAAGGCGATATTATGGCACGAATTACTGGCGATGTAAGCGAAATTGAGAATTCGATTATGAATTCTATCGAAATGCTTTTTAAAAACCCCATACTGATTGTTATTTCGTTGGTGGTGATGGTTTACATGAGCTGGTCGCTAACTTTGTTTGTTTTTGTGATGTTGCCTGTTGCTGCGCTAATTACCGGACGGGTAGGGCGCACCTTGAAAAAACCGTCGAGGAAAGGGCAAGATAAAATGGGCGACATTTTGAGCACCATCGACGAAACACTTTCGGGACTGCCTATTGTAAAAGCTTTTAACGCCGAAGAAAAAATGAACCGTCGGTTTGAAGCCGAAACAACCGATTATTACCGAACAATGAACCGTTTGATGTGGCGGCGCGATTTGGCTCACCCGGTAAGCGAGTTTTTGGGTACAGCAATCATTATCATCGTTTTGTGGTATGGTGGCAGTTTAATTCTTAACAACGAAGGCGGTTTGGCTCCCGAAGACTTTATGACTTATCTTGTGTTCTTTTATAGTATAATCAATCCGGCAAAGGCCTTTTCGTCGGCAGTTTACAGTGTTGAAAAAGGTTTGGCTTCGATGGACAGGATTGATCAGTTGCTGCAAGCCGAAAACAAAATAATTGACAAACCCGATTCGGTTGCAAAATTGACACTTGAACAAAAAATTGCTTTCAATAAAGTAACATTTGGTTATCGCGAGGACAAAATTTTGCACAATATTACAATTGAAATCGAAAAAGGTAAAACTGTTGCTTTTGTGGGTAAATCGGGCTCAGGTAAAACCACCCTTGTAAACCTTTTGCCCCGTTTTTGGGACATTCAAAACGGAGGGTCGATAAGCATCGACGGCATTGACATACGCGACATTAAACTGAAAAGCCTGCGTGGCATGATGGGCTATGTGAGCCAGGAACCGGTTTTGTTCAACGATACTTTTTTCAACAACATTGCGTTTGGCGTTGAAAATGCAAGTATGGAACAAGTTATTGAGGCTGCAAAAGTGGCCCATGCGCACGAATTCATTGTTGAAAGCCCCGAAGGATACCAAACCAATATTGGCGACAGGGGAAATAAACTTTCGGGGGGCCAGCGGCAAAGGCTTTCGATTGCCCGTGCAGTGCTCAAAAACCCGCCAATTTTGATCCTCGACGA